>CAZYYR010000190.1:0-4865 GCA_964651465.1 uncultured Nitrosospira sp. | reverse complement strand
TAAATATTCCCAGCCCGCGCATTGCGCCAGACCTGCCAGCTTGCATCAGGCTGCAATGCATGGTCATTTTCCACGTATACCATTCCCTCCGGCGCCAGATGCGCGCCGAGCCGGGGAAGCAGGTCGGGCAGCAAACCCAGCCGGTAGGGTGGATCGAGAAAAATGACATCGAACCTGCACCGGTCGGATTCTACAAATTTCAATGCATCCATTGTCACCACTTCGACCTGCTCTGCCTCCAGGTTTTGCATATTGGACTGCAGCGCTCGTGCGATGCCCCGGTCGGACTCCACCATCACCACTCTTTCGGCATCGCGCGATGCTGCCTCGAAGCCCATCGCGCCACTGCCTGCAAACAGATCGAGACAAAGCCTGCCGCTCATGTCCTGCCCCAGCCAGTTGAAGACGGTTTCCCGCACGCGATCAGGCGTCGGCCGAAGATGGGCCTCCTCCGGAAAATGCAATATGCGGCTGCGCCACCTGCCGCCGATGATGCGAACCCTGTTTTTCAAGGCAAGGGTAAAAGCAAACGGACGCGCGATGACGGTACGGCCGATTGCCGGGCAGAGTGTTTTATTTCGCTTCCACCGCCCCTACCACGACGGCCACCATTCCATCCGGATCGATCCGACGCTGGAAGGCATCCTTGATCTGGGGAACGGTCACATTTGCCACCGCCTTCACGTAGTCATCCAGATAGGTGAGCGGCAGGTTGTAGAAACCGATCATGGCGAGGTATCCGATAATCTTTTTATTGCTGTCTATTCGTAACGGAAAACTGCCGATAATGTTTTGTCTGGCCTCGATGAGCTCCTGTTCTGTCGGGCCTCCGGCAACGAAATCAGCCAGGATCTTGCGGGTCAGCACAAGCGCTTCTTCCGCCTGATCCTTCTGCGTCTGCAGACCGATTTCGAAAGGCCCCTGTTTCCTGAGCGGCAGGAAATGGCTGTCGACGCTGTACGCCAGCCCGCGTTTCTGCCGGATCTCTTCCATCAGGCGCGAGGTGAAACCGCCCCCGCCAAGGATGTGATTGCCGACCAGCAGCGGGAAATAATCGGGATCGTCGCGGCTGAGACCCGGATAAGCGAGCAGGATATGGCTTTGAGCGGCTGGATGAGCAATTCTTCTCGTATCCGCGACCGGGGCGGTCACATCGGCCACCTCGCTTACCGGCTGCCCCTTGGACAGCTCGGCGGTCAGCGATTCGGCAACGGCCGCCGCTTCCGTACGGCTCAAATCCCCCATGATAGAGACCACGGCATTGGCGGCGGAGTAGCGGGACCGATAGAAATCGACCAGATCGTCACGATGCAGCGCACCCACACTGTCCACCTCGCCCGAACCGCGCAGCCCATAAGGATGGCTGCCGTACAGCATCTTCATCAATGTACGGTCTGCAATGGTGGCGGGCTTCGTGTCGACTTCCTTCAGCCCGGCGATTACCCGCGCTTTTTCCCGTTCCAGCACATTTTCATGGAATGCCGGGTGCTGCAGGACGCGACCTAATATACCCAGCGCCTGTGCGCGTTCGCGCGCGTTGCTCAAAGTGCGCAATGTGACTCCGGCACGATCCTGGTCGAAACGGGCGCCCATCTGGGCCCCCACGTCAGCCAGTGCCTTTGCGATCTGATCTTCGTTCAGCCCGCCGGCACCCAGGCTCAGCAGATATAGAGTCATGCCGGCACGGCCCGATTTGTCGCGGGTATCGGTACTGCTGCCGGCGCTGAAATCCACGCTGATATCCACGATTGGCAAATCGCGGCTTTCGATGAAAAAGACGCGCGCGCCTGAGTCGGCCCGCCAATGCTGGATCGGCAGGGCGGCCAGCACACTTTGGGAAACGAAACCAAGGAAAAGAAAAAATACGATGCGCATCATGGACATCCGCAACCTCTCCATCTGCTCAATGCCTCAGCCCGGCGGGGGCGGGAGCGGGCGCTTTTTCCTCCAGCGGTTGCGGGTCGAGCACTGCAACCGTGAGGCTATCGTCGTTAAGGTATTTTTTTGCCACTTCATGCACCTGTGCCGCCGTAACGGCCTGCAATTTTTTCAACATCGTATCCACATCACGATGTGACAATCCGATGCTTTCCAGCTGGCCGATCTGCATCGCCTGCGCAAACATGGAGTCGAGCTGGAAAACATGGGCAGCCACGACCTGGGCCTTGACGCGAGCGAGTTCTTCCTCGGTCACGCCATCGCGCACCAGCCTGTTCATTACCTCGCGCAAGGCGGCTTCAAGATCGGCCACGGTCCTGCCTTCGCTGGGCGTGCCGTCAAGATAGAACATCCCCGGGCCTCGCGCGGTGGAATCGTAGCCTGCCCCTGCTGAACTTGCAATGCGCAGTTCGCGCACCAGTTCCTTGTTGAGCCGAGCCGATTCGTTGCCATCCAGCACGCCTGCGAGCATTTCCAGCGCATAAGGTTCCCAGTCGGTAGCGGGCTTGCGCAATACCGGCGCATGATAAGCCATCGCAATATACGGCAGCCGGGCCGGCGCTTTTACCGTGAACCGCTTGATGCCGAGCTGCTGCGGTTCGGTCTGCGGCTTGCGCTTATCCAGACGCAATACGGTCCCCGCCTTGATGGGGCCGTAATATTTTTTTGCCAGACTCAAAACTTCGTTCGGCTCCACATCGCCGACAACAACCAGTATGGCGTTGCCCGGAAGGTACCAGCGGTCATACCAGTTTTGCACGTCGGCCACGTTCATGTTCTCGAGATCGTTCATCCAGCCTATTACCGGATGCCGGTAGGGATGGGACTGGTATGCCATTGCCATCAGCTTCTCATAGACCAGTGAACGGGGCTGATCATCCGTACGCAGCCGGCGTTCTTCCATCACCACCTTGATTTCCTTGCTGAAAGCATCTTCCGTCAACACGAGGTTGCGCATCCGGTCGGACTCGAGTTCCATGGCCAGCGGCAGCCTGGATTTATGCAGTTGCTGGAAATACCCGGTATAGTCACGGCTGGTAAAGGCGTTTTCACGTCCGCCCGCCGCTGCGATACGCCGTGAGAATTCTCCATCGGGCACTTTCCTGGTGCCTTTGAACATCATGTGTTCCAGCACGTGGGCAACCCCGGTGAGACCGTTTACCTCATCGATGCTTCCCGTCCTGTACCAGATTTGCGAGATGACGACAGGCGAGCGGTGATCTTCCTTGACGATCAGCTTGAGACCATTGCCAAGGGTGAATTCATGCGTGGCGGCTAACGCCACGGGCGCGAACAACAGCGTCAGTATCGTTGCAACTGCCCGCAAGATGGAAAAAG
The DNA here is from genome assembly GCA_964651465.1 of uncultured Nitrosospira sp. GTDB lineage: Bacteria > Pseudomonadota > Gammaproteobacteria > Burkholderiales > Nitrosomonadaceae > Nitrosospira. Next base: position 1,589 of record CAZYYR010000190.1, on the reverse strand, counting down.
GGGCGGGCGCCTTGCACGGGGCTCTTCCGGTTTCCCGGAATGTTCGATGGATGATGTCCTGCTTCACCTGCTCGGGAGAGGCAGCACTCAGCGCTTTTTTTACAGGCATATTATTGATAACCCAAGTTCGAGCAAACAGAATAAAATCGGACGACAATTCCGCCCGTGATTTCCAGTCACCTTTTCAACTCATGTTGACAGCCTACCAGAATGGCCGGTTTCTTCAAATCCAAAAATAGCGCCGAGCCGCCGGCGCCCGTCGTGCCCGCGTCTGAGAACTGGTCGGACAAGGTCAGGCAGGGCCTTTCGCGGACCCGAAATAATTGGGGCAGGCGTTTTTCCGGCCTGCTCGGCAGCGGCAGGATAGACGAGACCCTTTATGAAGAGATGGAAACGGCGCTGCTTACGGCCGATGCCGGAGTGGATGCAACAGTGTGGCTGCTGGACGAACTGAGAAGGTCGGTCAAGCGGGAAGGGCTCGCCGAAGCAGCGCAACTGAAAGGTGCATTGCAGAATGCGCTCGTTGCCCTGCTCGACCCGTTGGCCAAACCCCTGGATACCACCACCCGCAAGCCCTTCATCATCATGCTCGTCGGTGTGAACGGGGCGGGCAAAACCACCTCCATCGGCAAGCTCGCGCACTATTATCAGCTCCAGGGAAGATCGGTGCTGCTGGCCGCCGGTGATACATTCCGCGCCGCGGCGCGCGAGCAGCTCATGGCCTGGGGCGAGCGCAACAACGTGGCGGTCATCGCCCAGGCGGCCGGCGCACAGCACAAGGCCGACCCTGCAGCCGTGATATACGATGCGGTCAATGCGGCAAAAGCACGTGGCAGCGATATCGTGCTGGCCGATACCGCCGGACGGCTTGCCACACAACCGCACCTGATGGAGGAACTCAAGAAAGTGCAGCGGGTCATTGCCAAGGCTGAGCCGGGCGCGCCGCACGAGACCGTGCTCGTGCTGGATGCGAATACCGGACAGAACGCACTCAGCCAGGTACAGGCGTTCGATGAGGCCCTCGGCCTCACCGGTCTTATTGTCACCAAGCTGGATGGTACGGCCAAGGGAGGCGTGATTGCCGCCATTGCGCGCCAACGCCAGCATAAACCGCTTCCGATCCGCTTCATCGGGGTGGGCGAAGGTCTGGACGATCTGAGACCATTCGCTGCCGGTGAATTTGCCGAAGCGCTGTTTGATTGAGAAAATGGATGCAAGTCCGTGCGGCCGCCATCCAAGGGCCTGTTAACACTTGTTTCGCAACCGCGTTGCTGTGCGAAAAAGCGTGAGGGCAAGGCGCGAAGCGCTGGGCATAGCAGGCCTATGGCCAAGCTTTGCAACGCCGCACCTCGCGTTTTTTCGTGCGCAACCCGGAGGGATGGGAGGGATTTCACCCGGCCCATCGTTGCTCGCCGCTTACAGAGTTCACTCTGCTGCACGGCTCGCGCCTCGTTCCAGCTGAAATCCGTCACCATCGCGGCGTGTGAAACAAGTGTTAATAGGCCCTGAAAACGAATGATCAGCTTCAGTCAGGTTTACAAACGCTATCCGAACGGTTTCGAGGCGCTCAGGAATATCAGCTTCACGCT
>CAZYYR010000189.1:0-4900 GCA_964651465.1 uncultured Nitrosospira sp. | reverse complement strand
GGGATCGGGCAGCGGCGGGGTGTCAAGACCGCGCCAGAGTGCTGTTGGGGCGTCTCATCCCGCTGCGGGGTCGCACCATTCGCGTCGTCGCCTTTCGCGCATCCCATCCCGCAAAGCCGTCGTCGCGCCAGCGAAGATTCATTCAGCGCTTCCTTAACTCATATCGGTCTGTTTCAATACCTGTAAATTCTTACAGCTATTCCCGGCCCAGCTTCTGCTGTTTAATATAGCCGTCCCTACCGGTTCGGACCGGTTTCATAACTTACAAAAACAGCTATCACAAGTGGGCCGTACAGCTTTATCGATCACGCTTTCAGTATGGAAGGCACTTTTTCTGCGCGAAGCGGTGAGCCGCTTGCGGGCGGAACGTGCCGCCTGGCTGTGGCTGCTGCTGGAGCCTGTCATCCATATCGGCTCCATGATGGTGGTCTTTACCGTTATCCGCATGCGAGCGGTGGGCGGCATCGATATCGCAGTCTGGCTGATGGTCGGGATGCTGGCATTTTTCATGTTCAACCGCCCCGCTATGCGGGCCCTGAGTGCCATCAGCGCCAACAACTCTCTGTTCACCTACCGCCAGGTCAAGCCTATCGATACTGTCCTCGTTCGGGTCAGCCTCGAAGGTTTCCTGATGGTGCTGGTGGCGATCGTCCTGCTCTCTGTGGCTGGCCTGGTCGGGCTGGATATCACGCCAGCGGACCCTCTCGCTGTCCTTGTGGCTTTTTTCGGTTTATGGCTGGTGGGGGCAGCGTTCGGGATGATCGGGTCGCTTGTCGCCACATTGATCCCGGAAGCAGGGAAGGTCATCGAGTTTATGTCAAAGCCGATCTACATCCTTTCCGGCGCCATTTTTCCCATTGCCATGATTCCGCTGCCTTATCGGGAATGGCTCATACTCAATCCCGTGGCCCACGGACTGGAAGCTGCCCGGCTTGGCTTCGCGCCCCACTATCACGCCATTCCGGAACTGAGCATTGCCTATCTCTATGGTTTCGGGCTGGTCGTCCTGTTTTTTGGCTTGAGCCTGCATCACCATTTCAGAACACGGCTGGTGATGCAATGATCCTTCTGAAGGATGTCCATAAGCGGTACCAGACCGATCATGGCCCAGGGAAATGGGTCTTGCAGGGGCTGTCCTTGACCATCCCCACGAAGATCAATGTCGGCCTCATTGGTCGCAACGGAGCCGGCAAATCGACTCTGTTGCGCCTCATCGGTGGTGTGGATTATCCAAACCGGGGCCATATAGAGCGGCGGTGCCGGGTTTCCTGGCCCATGGGATTCGGAGGAGGATTGCAAGGCTCCCTGACGGGACGGCAGAACACCAAGTTCGTCTGCCGCATTCACGGTCATGAATACGACCTGCAGGAACGAATCGCCCAGATCCAGGATTTTGCGGAGCTTGGAGACGCGTTCGAAGAACCGGTGCGCACCTATTCCAGCGGCATGCGTTCCCGCCTGCAGTTCGCACTTTCGCTCGCGGTGGATTTCGACACCTACATCTCGGATGAGATCACCGCGGCGGGAGACGCTGCATTCCGGCAGAAGGCGGCAGCGGCATTCAAGGATCTGGCCGGCCGAGCGAATCTCATCATGGTGTCCCATGGGGAGGCTATCCTCAAGCAGTTCTGCACGGCCGGCATCTTCCTGCATGCGGGAGAGGCGCACTGGTTTGACGACATCGATGATGCGTTGAAAGCTTACAAGGAAAGTATATCGACATGACCACATCCGGCCCGGTTACAGAGGTTGCAGAGATGCCAAAGCGCCTGATTGGGTGGGGCCAGAACTGGCTTGCCCCGCGGCTGCTGCGGCGCCGTACTCTGGGAACAGCCGTTGCCGCTTCGCTGCTGGCAATGCTTTACTGGGGGCTGCTCGCTTCGGATCGTTATGTTTCCGAGGCCCACATCGTGATTCAGCAGACCGACCTTGCAGGCGGACAGAGCACGGATGTCATGAGCTTGCTGGGGGGAATCGGCAGTGTGAACCGTGCCGATCAGCTGTTTCTGCGCGACTACTTGCTTTCCGTCGACATGCTCGAGAAGCTCGATGCGAGCCTCGATCTGCGCGCACACTACAGTGACTGGAGCCACGATCTTCTATCCCGGATGTGGTTCGAGGATACCTCCATCGAAAAATTCCATCGCTATTACCTTTCCCGCGTCAGCGTGGAACTGGATGACTATAGCGGGGTTCTGGTCATCCAGGCACAGGCTTACGATCCGAAGATGGCGCATGAAATAGTGTCCATGCTGGTTGCCGAAGGCGAGCAGTTCATGAATAAACTTTCCCATGCCCTTGCCCAGGAACAGGTGGATTTTCTGGAAAAGCAGGTGACGAATATCGGGGAGCGAACAATGGAGACCCGCCAGACAGTGCTGAAATTCCAGAACGAGAACGGATTGCTCTCACCGCAAGGCACCGCGGAAAACATTGCCGGGATCATCAACGGGCTGGAATCCCGGCTTGCAGAGCTGAAGACGCGCAAGGCAGCCATGCTGGGCTACCTGATGCCCGGTAGTTCGGATGTCAAGGAGATTACGCTGCAGATAGGCGCTGTCGAAAAGCAGATCAACCGGGAGCAGGCAAGGCTGGCCGCCCCAGGAGGTAAAACGCTGAACCGCACCGTGGAAGAATTCCAGCGGCTGCAACTGAACGCAGAATTTGCGCAGGACATTTACAAAACGACATTGATGGCGCTGGAGAAAGGGCGGGTCGAAGCCACGCGCACACTCAAAAAAGTTTCCGTGCTGCAAACCCCGAGCAAGCCGCAATACCCTCTTGAGCCCCGCCGCATATACAACTCCATTGTTTTCATGCTGGGCGCCCTGCTGGTGGCCGGAGTCGTCCATCTGCTTGCCGCCATCATCCGCGACCACAAGGATTAACCCATGATTTCCTTCCCACCTGCTTCTCTGCCACCTTCCTGCATGTACTGTGTACCCAACACCGGTAGCGGGTGGAAAACGGGACGTACATCATTGCTGGGATCGTTCATCCATATCCTTGTTGTGATGATGGCATCGATACCGGTTGCCTATTCCGCCACTACCGAGCCATTCGCTTCCATCCCGACACTGAATCTGCCATTCATGGGCCAGCGTTCGGCAACGGAAGATCAGAAGGAGAACGCCCAGAAGTCTGCGAAAGAGAAAAAAACTCCCGTACAACCCGGTCCCTCTGGTGCGACGACCGTTCCTGAAATTCCCCTGCAGTCGCCCCAGTTCATCGATTATTCGGCAAACCTCAACAGCGATGTTTTTGGCGCCAATCTTTTTACAGGTGCATTCGCCCGTGAGGGCGCCACGCAGTTCAATCCCGACTATCTCATTGCCGTGGGGGATCAGATTCAGGCACGATTCTGGGGCGCCTTCGAGCACGATGCGCTGCTTACCGTCGATCCGAAAGGCAATATTTTTCTGCCTCACGTCGGCCCGGTTCGCGTTCTGGGCGTCCGCAACCAGGAACTGCAGCGAGTCGTCGAATCCGCTGTGGCAAGAACCTTCCGTGCCAATGTAAACAGTTACGCCAGCCTGGCCGCGGCCCAGCCAGTCAGGATTTATGTCGGCGGCTTCGTCAATCGCCCCGGCCTCTACAGCGGCACCAGCATGGATAGTCTCCTGCACTACCTCGACCAGGCAGGCGGCATCGATCCGGCACGCGGCTCATTTCTCAACGTCCAGGTAAAACGCGGCAGTACCATACGGGCGACAATCAACCTCTATGATTTCCTGCTGGATGGAATGATGCCGCTCATCCAGCTGGGGGATGGCGACGTCATTTTCGTTACGCCGCGCGAAAATACGGTAAAAGTCAGCGGACTCGCGGAAAATGCCAAGCGGTTCGAGTTCAAGGATACAGCCCGCAACTTGAGCGACCTCGTCAAGGTCGCCAAGCCTCTGGCCCAGGCCACGCATGTGCGGGTAGCCCGCAATACGGGTACTGTCCGAAACGTTGAGTACTATCCATTGGCCAATGCTGCACATGTGGCGCTACAGAATGGCGATGAGGTCGAGTTCACCGCAGATCAGAAACCGGGCACGATCACTGTGCGCGTCGAGGGTGAACACGAGAGCGTCCAGGAATACGTCCTCCCTTATGGTGCCCGGCTCGGCGACCTGATCAGCCAGATCGAGTTTACCAGCCGTTCCGACATCAAAAGCCTGCAGCTCTATCGCATCAGTACGAAAGAGCGGCAAAGGCAGCTATTGCAAGCTTCCCTGAAAAACCTGGAAGCCGCCGTTCTTACGGCCCGCTCAGGCACAAGCGAGGAAGCACGTCTGCGAACGGACGAGGCTGCTCTCCTCCTCGAGTGGGTGGAGCGCGCGAAATCAATCGAGCCTTCCGGCCAGGTGGTCATTGCCCAGGCCACCAACCGCGATGGACTGCTGCTCGAAAACGGTGACATCCTGAGGGTTTCGGCGGAAGACGGGCTGGTGCTGGTAAGCGGCGAAGTTCTTTTTCCTGCCACGGTTGCCTTTGACTCCGACTGGAGTCTCGATGACTACATCAATAGAACCGGTGGCTATACACAAAGCGCCAATACCAGCCGAGTCATCGTGGCGCATCGCGACGGCAGTTTCGATGACATGACAAAAAACTTTTTTGGCTTTAGCGGTGGAGGGCAGATTCGTCCAGGAGACGAAATCCTCGTACTTCCCCAAGTGGACATGAAGTGGCGCCAGTTCGCGAAAGAAGTGGCGCAGATCATCTTCCAGATCGCGCTGAGCGCGAGAATGGCAACGAGGTTCTAGATATGACTCCTGCCAGATTCCATCCTGACCCAGCCACGGACCAAACCCTGATTCCATCCATGATCCAACCCATGAATCAGCCTATGACCAGGCGCAAGGGCATCATCCTCGCCGGCGGCTCCGGCACGCGGCTCTACCCCGTCACC
>CAZYYR010000188.1:2953-4923 GCA_964651465.1 uncultured Nitrosospira sp. | reverse complement strand
GAACGGATATCGATCGGGCTCTGGGACAGCATGGGCGGGTCGGCTGCCAGCGCCAGGCCTGGAGCGCCCAGCAGCAGGATGACAGAAGTTTTCAGCCATGTTCCGAATAATGACACTCCCATACACTACCCTCCTATGAAAATTAAATATCGCGGAAATCGCAGTCATGCCGAAGAGATAGCACGATAGCATTTCCCCTGTGAAGAAGGCGTCAGAGAAATGTCAAATATTCGTCAAGCGCGTCTGTTTGCAGCAGCGATGGTGCGTGCCTTCCGCTGCAGCCGCGTCGGGAGTGGAGGTGGGAAACTGGAAAGGGGTGCACAGGACGTAGATCAATGGCCTTTTCGGAGGCCCCGTTCAGGCACGACTGGAGACCGGAACTCGCTCAGATTCTCGATTCCGGATTATGCCAGCAGCCGTCAGGGGCGATCAGCGCATCCGCCTCGGCGGGGCCCCAGCTCCCGCGTGCATAGGGCAATGAAGGATGATGGGTCCTCAAGACGGGGTCGAGCGCTGTCCAGGCGGCATCCACCGACTCCGCCCGCGTGAACAGCGTTCCATCGCCGATCATCGCATCATGCAAAAGGCGCTCATAAGGGGATTCCCGTCCGAAATGCTCTTCCACCAGGCAAAGCTCCTGCTGATCGCCAATGAATTTTTTTCCTGCACGTTTGACGCGTGCCGCGATTGCAACTGCGGAGATGGGGGACAGCCGGAAGCGCAGGTAATTCGCGCGGCAGGCTTCATCCGGCGAGTCGGCAAAAAGCCGCTGTGGTGGCGGCTTCAACTGGACGATGACTTCAGCAGCTGTCTCCACCAGGAATTTTCCCGAACGTAAATACCAAGGCACCCCTTCCCAGCGCCAGGAATCAATGAACAGCCGCAGCGCGCAGAAAGTCTCCACATCGGAATCCGGCGCGACTCCTGCTTCTTCCCGATAGCCTTCGTACTGGCCCCGCACCAGATCGTCTGGCGTCAATGGCCGCATTGCCCGGAAGATGTTGATCTTTTCGCTTTGTACGGATCCCAGGCCGTTGTAGGCCGGCGGCTCCATGGCCAGCAGCGCGACGATCTGAAAAAGGTGGTTCTGGATGACGTCACGCAGGCAGCCCGCCGATTCGTAGAACCCGCCCCGCCCTTCCACACCGAAGTTTTCCGCGAGGGTGATCTGGACGCTGGCCACGTAGTTCCGATTCCAGATCGGTTCAAGGAAGGAATTGGAAAAGCGGAAATACAGAATATTCATGATCGCTTCTTTCCCGAGAAAATGATCGATACGAAAAATCGATTCCTCGGGAAATACGGATCGCGCAATCCTGTTGAGTTCCCGGGCCGACGCAAGGTCGCGCCCGAACGGTTTCTCGACGATCACTCTCGCGTTCTTCGCCAGCCCTTCCGCCCCCAGCCCCTTTATGACCTGGGCAAAAAGAAGAGGCGGGATGGCAAGGTAGTGCACGGGTCGCCGGGCTCCTCTCAGTTGCTGCTTGAGCGCCTTGAACGTGTCGGGATCGTTGTAATCGCCCCGCACATACTGAAAGAGGGAAAGGAGATGGACAAGCGCCGCCTGGTCCTCCTCTCTTCCGGATTCGGCGACGGCCTGTGTGACCCGCTCCCGCAACTGCTCGATGCTCCATGGAGAGGATGCGACACCCACCACCGGTACGTCGAGCAGCCCCTGCTTGACCATGGCATGCAACGCCGGGAAGATCTTTTTGTAGGCCAGGTCGCCCGTGACCCCGAAAAGCACCAGTGCATCGGATTGCATTTCTCCCTCGTTCGACCTGGACATCTGCATTCTCCCGTTCCCGTCAGGACATGGCGCCGGACATGTCTCCCGCTGCGACAAGCGCGTCACCGACGATCGTTTCCGCTTCATCGATGATGCGGAGCAGGTGATCCGCACCCAGAAAACTTTCGGCATAAATCTTGCATATGTCCTCCGTACCGGAGGGGCGTGCCGCAAACCATCC
>CAZYYR010000188.1:0-2853 GCA_964651465.1 uncultured Nitrosospira sp. | reverse complement strand
CATACGGGCGGTCATTTCCGCGGACAGGAGAGCCGGAATGATCCCGTCCTTATCCGTCGTCCAGACGGTTCCGTCACGCCGGAGAAAGGAGGCGCCCGCGCTTTCTTCTCCACAAAAGCCCAGCGTGCCGTCGTGCAGACCGCTTGCAAACCATTTGAAGCCGACCGGCACTTCGTAGAGCCGCCGGTTGAGTTTTGCCGTTATCTGATCGATGATCTTGCTGCTCACCACTGTTTTGCCTACTCCGATGCTTCTCTCCCAGTCCGGCCGATGCTGGAACAGATAGTATATGGCCGACGAGAGGAAGTGATCTGCGGGGAGCAAACCTGCGCTGCGGGTGACGATCCCGTGGCGGTCATGATCCGTGTCGCAGGCAAAGGCGATATCGAAGCGATCCTTCAAACCGATCAGCCCCTGCATGGCATAGCGGGAGGACGGATCCATGCGTATTCTGCCGTCCCAGTCGAGTGTCATGAAGCGGAAAGTCGGATCGACCGCCTCATTCACGACCTCGAGATCCAGCTTGTAATGGTCGGCAATCGCGCCCCAGTAGTGCACGCCTGCCCCGCCCAGCGGATCGACGCCCATGCGGATGCCCGCGCTCCGAATCGCGTCCACGTCGATCACTTCTCGCATATCCTTGATATAGGTATCGAGAAAATCGTACCGATGGGTTGTGGATGCTCGCAGCGCATCCTCAAAGCCCATTCTCCTTACTCCCGCAAGCCTGCTCCGGAGAAGTTCGTTGGACCTGGATTCGATCCAGGCTGTGACTTCGGTATCCGCGGGACCGCCGTGCGGGGGGTTGTATTTGATGCCGCCACTCTCGGGCGGGTTGTGGGAAGGCGTGATGACGATGCCATCCGAAAGCCCGTCTGTGCGGTCCCGGTTGTATGACAATATGGCGTGAGAAACCGCGGGGGTGGGCGTGTACTCATCTCTTTCGGAGAGCATCACTTCGACATTGTTTGCAGCCAGGACTTCCAGTGCGCTGACATAGGCCGGCTCGGACAGCGCATGTGTATCGATGCCCAGAAACAGGGGTCCGCTGATGTTCTGCTGCTGGCGGTACAGGCAGATAGCCTGGGCAATCGCCCATATGTGCCATTCGTTGAAACTGCTATCCAGAGACGAGCCCCGGTGCCCGGATGTTCCGAATGCGACCTGCTGCGCAGGCATCGACTCGTCCGGGATGAGCGCATAGTAGGACGTGACGAGTTTCGGAACATCCAGGAGCATTTCCGGCGGTCCCGGTTTTCCCGCCAGTGAACTGATCTTTCCTGTCATTTTTTCAGTTGTCATGTTATTGAAGGGTGCTTACGCCTGACCGGGCGCAGTCGCGGCGTGCCGTGCAATCTGCTCCCGCGCAGCCGCCGCGACGCGGGCAGGCGTGAATCCAAAGTGCTCCGCCACGATTTTGGCCGGGGCCGACAATCCGAAACATCGCATTCCCAGGATGCATCCTCCGGTGCCGGCGTAGCGTTCCCACCCGAAGACGGATGCCTCTTCGACCGCGACCCGCGCCGATATGCGCGGCGGCAGGACGCTGTCGCGATATTCCTGGCTCTGATCCTCGAACAGTTCCCAAGACGGCATGCTGATGACGCGAGCCTTGATCCCTTCGAATTTCAGTTCCTCGTAGGCTGCCACGCAAAGGGAAACTTCGCTGCCGGTGGCCAGCAGCAATACGTCAGGGTCGCCGTCTTCCGTATCGGCAAGGACGTAGGCGCCCCGGGCAAGCCCCTGGGCTGAAGCATACCGCGAGCGATCCAGAGTGGGCACGGCCTGCCGGGTCAGCACCAGGCACACGGGATGATCCATGATCCGGATGAGAACACGCCACGCCTCGACCACCTCGTTCGCATCCGCCGGCCGGAGCACGACCATTCCGGGCATGGCGCGCAGGGAAGCCAGGTGGGCAATCGGCTGATGTGTTGGCCCATCCTCACCCAGGCTGATCGAATCGTGGGTCCAGATGTAGATGATGGGGAGTTCCATCATGGCGCTCAGCCTGAGCGCTGCGCGGCAGTAGTCCGTAAAGACGAGAAAGCTGGAAGCATAGGGACGCAGGCCGGATGGGCACATTCCATTGGCGATCGCACACATCGCGTGCTCACGCAGCCCGAAATGGAAGTTGCGTCCGCGATAGCTTCCATCGGGATTGTCACCATGGCCGGGAGCCAGAAAATCACCATAAATAGCTCCCTTCAACGCTGTTTTCGTCGATGGCGCAAGATCGGCTGCGCCCCCAAGCAGCCAGGGTATTTTTGCAGCGATTGCGTTCAGCACCTTGCCCGAGGATTCGCGGGTTGCGATTCCTTTCGTATCGGCTGGAAATGCGGGCAATTCCCGGTCCCAGCCCGACGGAACGCCGCGCTGCTCCATGCAGTCGATCTGTTCAGCCAGATCCGGATACCGGGAACGATAAGACGCAAAGCATTTCTTCCAGGCTTCGTGCGACGAGGCGCCGCGTGCACCGAACTGTTTCCGGAAGTAGGCGCATACGCCTTCCGGCACGTCGAACTGCTTGTCAGGATCGCAACCGTAAAATTGCTTCGCCAGCCGCGCCTCTTCTGGACCCAGCGGTTCGCCATGCGCCTCGCGCGTGTCCTGCTTGTGCGGCGCTCCATATCCGATATGGCTGTGCACGATGATCAGCGTGGGACGATCGTGCGTCTGAAGGAACAGCTCATATGCATGCGCCAGCTGCTCCAGATCGTTCGCATCGTCGATCTCTGTCACCTTCCAGCCATAGGCGGCAAAGCGGGCGGCGACGTCTTCGGTGAATGCAAGATCGGTGGAACCTTCGATTGTGATGCGATTGTCATCGTAGATCCAGCAGAGGTTCGCCAG
>CAZYYR010000187.1:0-4968 GCA_964651465.1 uncultured Nitrosospira sp. | reverse complement strand
ACTTCCTGCAGGGCTTTTTCTATTTTTGTATCCTGCTGATGGCCCTGGATATCCACGAAGAACACATATTCCCACAGTCCCGCGCGGGAGGGGCGGGATTCCAGGCGGGTCATGCTGACCCCGTGGCGGGCCAGCGGGCCCAGCAGCTCATGTATTGCACCGGGGCGGTTCCTCACCGACATGACCAGCGACGTCTTGTCTGTGCCGGAAGATGCGACTTCCTGCGCGCCGATCACCAGAAAGCGCGTGGTATTGTTGGGATCATCCTCTATGTTCTCGGCGCAGATCGTGAGGTTGAACACTTCTCCCGCTTTCCTCCCCGCAATCGCCCCGGCATTCTCGTCTGCGGCAGCCAGACGTGCGGCGTCCGCATTGCTCGCCGCATTGATGCGCGCTTCTCCCGTTAGATGGGGCAGGTTGACATTGAGCCATTCATGGCATTGGGAAAATGACTGGGGGTGAGAGTATAGCCGCACGATGCGGGTCAGGTCGGGATGCCGGGCGAGCAGGAGCTGATGTACGGGCAGTTTTATTTCACCGCACACCTTCAGCGGCGTTTGCAGCAGCAGATCCAGCGATCTGCCGACCGCCCCCTCGGTGGAGTTCTCGACAGGAACGACACCATAACCCGCAGCACCTGCTTCCACCTTGCGAAATACATCGTCGATCGAACTGCAAGCCAAGGCCGTTACCATGCTGCCGAAGCGTTTCAGTGCAGCTTCCTCGGAAAACGTTCCCCGAGGTCCGAGATAGGCCACGGTCAGCGGTTCTTCGAGGGAGCGGCACACCGACATGATCTCGGTGAACAGCCGCGCGACATGCTCGTCGGTGAGCGGGCCGGCATTCAACTCGCGCAGCCGGGCCAGCACCTGGGCTTCACGTTCCGGACGGTACGCCAGGCCATTTTTGATCTGCCCGATTTCCCGCGCAAGGGTGGCGCGCGTGCTCACCAGCTTCAGCAGTTCGCCATCAATCGCGTCTATCTTGTCGCGCAGCTGTCGGAGTTCAGCGGTCATCGGGGCGTGTGATCTGGCCGTACTATAGGGTGCGGTGTGCGCTATTCGGACAGTATCGGGACGTAGCGCGCCATCAGGACGCCATCTATCGCCTCGATCTCGTCGATGGTTTTCTGCGGGACGGGGCTATCGACGTCGACCAGCGTGTAGGCCATCTCGCCACGGGACTTGTTGCCCATGTTGTGGATGTTGAGACCGGCCTGGGCCATGCGGGTGGAAATCTGTCCCACCATGTTCGGCACATTGGAATTGGCGACCGCCAGCCGGTAAGGCGATCCCCGCTCCATCGAGATATTCGGAAAATTGACTGCGTTGGTGATATTGCCGTTCTCCAGATAATCCATTATCTGGTTCACCACCATGATCGCGCAATTCTCTTCCGCTTCCTGTGTGGAGGCCCCCAGGTGCGGCAGGGTAATTACGGCGCGGTGATGCTGCAATGCCTGGCTGGGAAAATCGCAGACATAGTACTTTATCCTGCCGGATTCTATGCCCTCCAGCACCGCATTCTCGTCGACGATGCCGTCACGCGAAAAATTGAGCAGGATGGTGCCATCCCTCATGCTCTGAATGACATTGCGATCGATGAGATTGCAGGTCGAGTCGAGCAGGGGCACATGCAGCGTAAGGAATTCGCAGTTGCGCAAAAGACCTTCGATGCTGTCCGCCCGCCTGACATCGGAGGAGAGATTCCACGCCGCATCGACCGTTATGTCCGGATCGTAGCCCATTACCTTCATGCCGAGCCGCAAGGTCGCATCCGCCACCAGCCGCCCGATCGCGCCCAGGCCTATGATCCCGAGGGTGCGCCCCGGCAGTTCGATGCCGGCAAATTGCTTTTTGCCGTTTTCCGCCAGCTTATGCAGCGTGGCATTGTCGCCCTCCAGACCTTCGGCGAAATGGATGGCCGGAATCAGGTTGCGCGATGCCATCAGCAGGCCGGCCAGCACCAGTTCCTTTACCGCGTTCGCATTTGCCCCCGGCGCGTTGAAAACCGGTACTCCGCGAAGGTTCATGTCTTTTACCGGGACATTATTGGTCCCCGCGCCGGCACGGCCGATTGCCTTGACACATGCCGGAATGTCCATCTGCAGCATATTGTGGGAACGCACCAGAATCGCATCGGGTTCGGCAATGTCGCTGCCCACCGCATAATGGCCGGGGTCGAAAAGTTTCAGGCCCAGCGGAGAAACCTGGTTGAGCGTCAGTATCCGGAAAATCTTATCGGCGCGTTCAGGCATGGCTTTCGGCAAATTCCTTCATGAAATCGACCAGGGCTTTCACGCCTTCCAGCGGCATGGCGTTGTATATCGATGCCCGCATGCCGCCGACTGAACGATGTCCCTTCAACTGGATCAGGCCACGCGTGCGGGCCTGCTTCAGAAAAGCATCGTCCAATGCCTTGTCCTTCAGTGTAAAGGGGATGTTCATGCGCGAGCGATCGGCTGTCGCGACGGGGCAGCGATAGAAGTCGGTCGTATCCAGGTAGTCGTACAACAGGCTGGCCTTGGCGATGTTGGTTTTTTCCATCTCCACCAGCCCGCCTTTTTTCTTCAGCCACTCCAGCACCAGGCCGGTGATATACATCGCGTAGGTGGGAGGGGTGTTATACATGGAATCGTTATCGACATGTATCTTGTAGTCGAACATGGCCGGCGTGCCCGGCATGGCCGCCCCCACCAGATCCTCGCGTACGATGACGATGCACAGACCGGCCGGCCCCACGTTTTTCTGTGCGCCGGCATAAATGAGGCCGAACCGCGATACATCGAGCGGGCGGGACATGAAGCTGGAAGATATGTCCGCCACGAGGGGCACCTCGATGCCCAGGCGCGACAGGTCGGGAACCCAGTTGAATTCCACCCCACCTATGGTTTCATTGGGGGTGTAGTGGACATAGGCAGTGTCGGGCTGGACATTCCAGGTTTCCTGAGCGGGCGCATAGGTGAAATGCGCCTCCTCGGAAGACGCCGCGACATTCACAGTGCAGTATTTTTTTGCTTCCTGGATGGCTTTGGTCGACCACGAGCCCGTATTGATGTAATCGGCGGTTTTTTTCCCCCGCAGGATATTCATGGGCACCATGGCAAACTGGCTGGACGCCCCTCCAGACAAGAAGAGCACCTTGTAATTGGCGGGAATATTCGCTAGTTCGCGAAAATCCGCTTCAAGCTTTTCCGCAATGGACATGAACTCCTTGCCCCGGTGGCTCATCTCCATCACGGACATGCCGCTGCCGTGCCAGTCGAGCAGTTCGCCGCGCGCCTGCTCCAGCACTTCCTTCGGCAAAACTGCCGGCCCTGCGCTGAAGTTATATATCTGTTCCATTGGAATCCCCGATGTCGTCCTTCGGCTATCTGGCTGATTCGACCGCTTGGCTATTCTTCCTCGGGTTCCGCCACCCGTTCCAGTCCGGCAAGCTTCTCGCCGTCGTCCAGGTTGATCAGCGTCACGCCTTGGGTAGCGCGGCTCATTTCGCGCACCTCATTGACGCGGGTGCGGATGAGGACGCCGCCCGTGGTGATCAGCATGATCTGATCGTCCTCCCTCACCAGCCTGGCCGCAACGACCTTGCCGTTACGCTGACTGGTCTTGATCGCGATCATCCCCTGGGTGCCGCGGCCGTGGCGCGTGTATTCGCCGATCGGAGTCCGCTTCCCGTAGCCGTTTTCCGTCGCGGTCAGGACGGTCTGGTCCTCGCTTTCGGCCACCAGCAGGGAAATTACCTTGCGGCCCTTGGCCAGCGTCATCCCGCGGACCCCGCGCGCGACGCGTCCCATGGGCCGCACGTCATTCTCATCGAAACGCACCGCTTTTCCGCCATCGGAGAAAAGCATCACATCATGCTTGCCTTCCGTCAGCGCGACACCGATCAGATAATCGTCCTCGTTGAGGCCAACCGCTATGATGCCACTGGCGCGCGGGCGAGAAAACTCCGACAGCGGGGTTTTTTTCACTGTGCCCAGCGAAGTGGCCATGAATACATAGCGATTATCGTCGAATGCTTTTACGGGAAGAATGGCATTGATCTTTTCTCCCGGCTCGAGCTGCACCAGGTTGACGATGGGCTTGCCGCGCGAAGTGCGGCCTCCCTGCGGCACGGAATACACCTTGATCCAGTAAACCCTTCCCCGGCTGGAGAAGCACAGGATGTAATCATGAGTGTTGGCGATGAACAGGTTGTCGATGAAGTCATCGTCTTTTGTGCCTGTCGCCTGCTTTCCGCGTCCCCCGCGCTTCTGCGCCCGGTAGTCATCGAGCGGCTGCGACTTGATGTAGCCGTTGTGCGACAGCGTGACGACCATATCCTCGGAGGCAATCAGGTCCTCCATGCTCAGGTCCTGAGTATTGATGACGATTTCGCTGCGGCGTTTGTCACCGAACTGCTGCTTCATGGCAACGAGTTCTTCGGTGATGATGGCGGTGATGCGCTCTGGCTTGGCCAGGATATCCAGGAGATCGGCGATCTTTTCCATGACCTCCCTGTATTCCCCGACGATCTTGTCCTGCTCCAGCCCGGTCAGCCGCTGCAGGCGCAATTCCAGTATTGCCTGGGCCTGCGCGTCGGACAGATGGTATCCGTCCTGGAACAAACCGAACTCGGGCGCCAGCCCGTCGGGCCGGAACGACTTCGCATCCACGGTCGCCCGCGCCAGCATTTCCTCCACCAGCGGTGAGCGCCATACCCGCGCCATCAGTCCTTCCTTCGCTGCCGCCGGCGTGGGTGCGGCCTTGATCAGCGCAATCACCTCGTCCACGTTGGAGAGCGCCACCGCCAGCCCTTCCAGCACGTGCCCGCGTTCGCGCGCTTTCTTCAGTTCGAAGACACTGCGCCTTGTCACAACTTCACGGCGATGGCGCAGGAATGCGTCCAGCATCTGCTTCAGGTTCAGCAGACGCGGCTGGCCGTCGAGCAGGGCCACCATGTTCATGCCGAAGGTATCCTGCATCT
>CAZYYR010000186.1:0-5003 GCA_964651465.1 uncultured Nitrosospira sp. | reverse complement strand
TCGCTTGGCAGCTTACCATCGGACAGATATCGGGCGGGCACGATGGCCAGAATATGGGTTGCCTTGCCCGGTTCAGCCAGCGGAGCCGCTTTTTGCCTGAGTGCTGCAAGCATGGTCATAAAAGGCCTTATTATATTCAGGATGTTGTTTCTGCTAGAATGACAGCTGTCGCTGTCCGATTATACGTGGACGCCGCGTTTTATTACAATCCACTCCCTCCGTCTCGATCCCATGCGCCAGTACCTCGAACTCATGCGATACGTGCTGGAACAGGGTCATCAGAAATCCGACCGGACCGGAACAGGCACCCTCTCCGTTTTCGGCCATCAGATGCGTTTCGACCTGTCCCACGGCTTTCCGCTGGTGACCACCAAGAAATGCCATCTCAAATCCATCATCCACGAATTGCTGTGGTTCCTGCGCGGTGATACCAATATCGAGTACCTCAAGGAGAATGGCATCTCCATATGGAATGAGTGGGCGGACGAGCACGGCGACCTTGGTCCCATCTATGGAAAACAGTGGCGCTGCTGGCCGAATGGCCGCGGGCATATCGACCAGATGGCACAGGTAATCGATCAGATCAGGAAAACACCCGATTCCCGGCGCCTCGTCGTATCTTCCTGGAACGTGAGCGAGCTGCCCGAGATGAAACTCGCGCCCTGCCATGTATTGTTCCAGTTCTATGTGGCCGGCGACAGGCTGTCCTGCCAGCTCTACCAGCGCAGCGCGGATATATTCCTGGGCGTCCCCTTCAACATCGCATCCTACGCCCTGCTTACGCTGATGGTGGCCCAAAGTTGCGGCTTGAAACCTGGCGATTTCGTTCATACCTTCGGCGATGCACACCTTTACCTCAACCATCTGGCGCAGGCACGGGAGCAACTGGGCCGTACACCCCGACAGCTGCCGGTGATGAAACTGAATCCCGCCATCGAGAGCGTTTTCGATTTCCGGTATGAGGATTTTACCTTGGAAGGTTATGATCCCTATCCGGCCATCAAAGCCCCGATTGCAGTATGAGTCAGCGCCTGTCCGCCCTGGTGGCGATGGCTCAAAATGGCGTCATCGGCAGGAACAACGCAATCCCCTGGCGATTGCCCCAGGATCTCAGGCGCTTCAAGGCGCTGACCATGGGTCATCCCGTTATCATGGGACGCAAGACCTACGAATCCATAGGCAGGCCACTGCCCGGGCGCACCAACATCATCGTTACACGCCAGAACGATTACGGGATCGGGGGCGCCATCGTCGCCGGCTCCCTGACCGAAGCGTTACGCCTTGCCAACGACATCGAACAGGGACGGACAGACGAGAATAACGAATCCTTCGTGATAGGGGGCGCGGATATATTCCGGGATGCGCTTCCGCTGTGCGACCGTCTGTATATCACGGAGATCCGGAGAAACTACGAGGGCGACGTGTATTTTCCCGAGTTCGATCGAGAGGAGTGGCGGGAAATCACCCGCGAGAGGCACACCGATGAGAGTGGGCTGGAGTATCACTTTGTCGTGCTGGATCGCAGGACCAGCCGAGAACCAGCGAAAGAGACCCCCTGATTTCGTAAAAAGGCGAGTCACGCATGACTATGTGGCCGTGGCCCGCCTTCATCCCGAATGAGGCTTCCCTTCAGACTGCCGTCATTACATGACCATCACGTCCGGCAGCGGAAAGCCGTTGAAATTGCTGGCGTATGCTGTCGTGTAGGCACCCGCGTTGGGAATATAGATGAAATCCCCTTCCTGGATATCTTCGGGCAGCATTTCATCCCGCATGAGGATGTCCACGGAATCGCAGGTGGGTCCGGCGATGGACCATGGGATATCCTTGCCGTTGCGGTCGGAAACAATTTCGTAGCGCAGTCCCTCGGTAACCTCGATTACGCCGCCGAACACCCCGGCATCCCAGTACATCCAGCGCTTCCCGTTGCGCGTGGCCGTACCCACCACGCGGCAGACGAAATAAGCCGCATCGGATACCAGGTAGCGCCCCGGTTCCGCCATGACGCGAATATCGCCCGGCAGATTGGCAATGGCGGCGTTGACGATCTCTCCGATGATTTCGATCGATGGAATAGGCTTGATGTGCCGCACGGGATAACCACCCCCGATATTGAGCAGACGCGGATTGAGGCCGGCCTGCCGCATGCGGGCAAAAACCTTGATGGCACGTTCGATGCCGACCCGCCAGTTCTGCGGATTGCGGCACTGTGAGCCCACATGAAAGGTCACGCCGGCAAGATCGCCTTTCAGCCGGGCAGCTTCCTTGATGATGACTTCGATTTCGGCAGCGTGCGAGCCGAACTTGCCGGCAAGAGGCCAATCACTGCCAATGTTAGGCGTATCGATACGCAGATACATTTTCGCATCCGGCTTTACGCCCACGATTTTGCGCAATTCCTCGACACTGTCCAGTACGTACCATTCCACACCCTTCGAGGCGGCATATTCCAGATAGGCGCGCGACTTCATCGGGTTGCTGTAATAGATTTCCGCGGCAGGTACGCCAAGGCTGAGCAGGAGATCCAGTTCCGAGATCGAAGCGATCTCGAACCCGACACCTTCCTCGATCAGGGTTCTCAATACACGCGGATCGGGGTTTGCCTTGACCGCATAATGCGGACGCACCTGTGGCATGGCGGCTTTGAAGCGGCGGGCCTTGTTGCGGATGATCTGGCTGTCGACCAGCAGAAACGGCTTGCTGTAGCCTTTTTTCAGGGCTGCCTGGACATGCTTGAAATCCAGGCTGACTTCGGGGTGGGTGTCGAATACTTCAGGCTCTGGGTTGCGCCGCAAAGCGGTATTGCGCATGGTCATGGGAGTCCTTCCTTCTGAAGACGCTACGTTACGGGGATATGGATGTTTACCAGGTCAGCCGAAACGAGATAGTTTGCTTTGCTTGTCATGATGACCTCCTGTTCTTCGCATTGGATTCGAAAAAAAGCGGATTATAGACTCGATTCTGCAGGAATCAAGCGTTTTTTTTGATGACGAGAGGACTTCACTTTGAGGCGAAGTTCCGCCGCGAAGCGGCTTTGGTTTCCCGCCCCGCCAGCGTAGGGAAAACGGGGGGTCGAAGATAATGGATGTGCCGCGATCTGTGGTTTTCGATGATGCCTGAACAGGCGCCATCCCTGCCCCATGACGCAACAGCGGCGTGATTGCGGACGGAAGTGTTGTGCCCTCGGCAGTCAGATGGCGGTCAAATCTTTGGCAGGGTAACCCCCTGCTGACCTTGGTACTTGCCGCCGCGATCCTTATATGAAATTTCGCAGACTTCATCGGATTCGAAGAAAATCACCTGAGCAACACCTTCGTTGGCATAGATTTTGGCAGGAAGCGGGGTCGTGTTCGAAAATTCCAGCGTGACGTACCCTTCCCATTCAGGTTCGAAGGGCGTGACGTTGACGATGATGCCGCAGCGGGCATATGTGGATTTTCCCAGGCAGATGGTCAGCACGTTGCGCGGAATGCGGAAGTACTCGACTGTGCGCGCGAGTGCGAATGAATTGGGTGGAATGAGGCATACGTCGCTCTTCACGTCGACGAATGAGTTGGAATCGAAATTCTTCGGATCGACGATGGCCGAATTGATATTGGTGAACAGCTTGAATTCGTCCGAGCACCGTATGTCATAGCCATAACTCGACGTCCCGTAGGAAATAATCCTGTTTCCGCCGGCATTCCTGATCTGGCTGGGCTCGAAAGGTTCGATCATGCGATGCTCCATTGCCATGCGGCGAATCCATCTGTCCGACTTTATGGTCATTTGAATGTATGGGAAAGCTGAGTAATATCGATATGGGATGGAATGCCAGCTGGCGGAAGACGTTCCGTCGGCGGCACAAGTACTTTGTTTTCCGGGCAGGAACCCCGAGGTGAGGGAATACAGATCAGGTATCCTCGATCACGATCTTTGCGAACAATGCGGAGTGATCCAGCGACAGTTCGTCGATCTTGACCGCGAGCCGGCGGGCGATCCCGCGATAGATCTCAGCTATCCGTCCGGCCGGATCCGCGACGACAGTCGGCGTGCCCCCGTCAGTATGCTCACGGATCCTGATATCGAGCGGCAGGCTGCCGAGCAGCTCCACCTCGTAGTCCCGGCACATTTTTTCACCGCCGCCGGCGCCAAAAATATGCTCCTCATGTCCGCAGTGAGAACAGACATGCGTACTCATATTCTCGATGATACCAATGATGGGGATCCCCACTTTCTGGAACATCCGCAGGCCCTTGCGCGCATCGAGCAGCGCGATATCCTGTGGGGTCGTCACGATGACCGCACCCGTGACCGGTACTTTCTGTGCGAGTGTCAACTGGATGTCCCCTGTCCCCGGGGGCATGTCCACGATGAGGTAATCCACATCATCCCAGCGAGTGTCATTCAGCAATTGCTGCAATGCCTGGGTCACCATCGGGCCGCGCCAAACCATCGGCGTCTCCACATCGATCAGAAAACCGATGGAGATGGCCTGAACGCCATGCGCCTCCATGGGTATCATGCTCTTGCCGTCGGGAGACTCGGGGCGGCCGGTAATCCCGAGCATCTGTGGCTGGGACGGTCCGTAGATGTCAGCATCCAGGATGCCGACGCGTGCACCCTCAGCAGCCAGTGCCAGTGCCAGGTTCACCGCAGTGGCGGATTTGCCGACGCCTCCCTTGCCGGATGCCACCGCAATGATATTCTTCACCCCCGGAATGAGCTTGACGCCGCGCTGCACCGCGTGAGACACGACCTTGCTGGTGACGGTGACGATGGCACTGCGGACACCGGGAATGCTCTCGAGCTTGTCCACCACCTGTTTGCGGATACCCTCCCTCACGCTTTTTGCGGGATAGCCGAGCACGATATCCAGCGACACCTCATTGTCCTCTATCCGGATATTACGCGCTTCATTGCTGGTTACATAATCCTTGCCTGTACTGGCATCCGTAATTTCCCTGAGTGCTGATAGCACCTGCTGCTCCGTAATCGCCAATGTCGTACTCCTGATCCACGGC
>CAZYYR010000185.1:0-5028 GCA_964651465.1 uncultured Nitrosospira sp. | reverse complement strand
GCCCGGAAGTGCTGCGGAATCGACCCTAGCGCAGCAATGCGGCCTGCTTCGATGTACACGTCCATCACCGCGTCGACCCGGTTTTTGGGGTCCACTACCCGGCCGTTTTTGATGGCGATCTTCATATATCCATCAATTCCCCGCCAGAATCGACATGACTGCCATTCGCACCGCAATGCCGAAAGTCACTTGTGGAAGGATGACCGATTGCCTGCCATCGGCCACGGCGGAATCGATCTCGACCCCCCGGTTCATCGGGCCGGGGTGGAGCACAATGGCATCATGCCTGGCCAGCGCCAGCTTCTCCTGAGTCAGTCCGTAATACTTGAAATATTCCTCCGTGCTGGGAAGGCGGGCGCTGAGCATGCGTTCATTCTGCAATCGCAGCATCATAAGCACATCCACATCCTTCAGTCCCTTCGCCATGTCGTGATAGACGTGCACGCCCAGCCGTTCCACCTTTGCGGGAAGCAGGGTCTTGGGGGCGATGACCCGCACTTCCGGCACACCCAGTGTCGTCAAGGCATGGATCTGGGAGCGCGCCACGCGCGAATGCAGGAGATCTCCGACGATGGCCACGCGCAGGTTGCGAAAGTCCCGCTTGTAATGACGGATAGTGAAAACGTCTAGCAGGCCCTGGGTAGGATGGGCATGACGGCCGTCTCCCGCATTGATGACGTGTATCTCAGGCTGGACATGGCTGGCGATCAAGTGGGCGGCGCCGCTCTGAGCGTGACGCACCACGAACATGTCAGCATACATGGCGGAGAGATTGTTGACCGTATCCAGCAGTGTTTCGCCTTTGGTCTGGGATGAGGCGGCGATGTTGAGATTGATCACATCTGCCGACAGGCGCTTGGCCGCAATCTCGAAAGTGGTCCGCGTGCGTGTGCTGGGCTCGAAAAACAGATTGAAAACGGATTTGCCGCGCAGCAGCGGTACTTTTTTGACATCCCGCTCTGTTACTCCGACGAACGATTCGGCGGTATCCAGTATATGCAGCAGAATGGAAGGAGGAAGCCCTTCGGTAGTGAGGAGATGCTGGAGCTGGCCATTGCTGTTCAGCTGGGGATTATTGCCCATTATCCCTGCGCTTGTCGTACAGGCTCAAGCTCAGCTCTCCCATGACGCCTTGCTCCAGGGCAAGCATCTTGTCCGCAGGCAGCTCAAGTATTGCCCCGACGTACTGGGCGGCGATGGGCAGCTCCCGGGCGCCCCGGTCGACGAGCGCAGCAAGACGGACGCTCGCTGGGCGGCCATAATCGAACAATTCGTTGATCGCCGCGCGGATGGTGCGCCCGGTATAAAGCACGTCGTCCACGAGAATGATATGGCTTCCTTCCACTTTGAATGGAATGTCCGATGGCTTCACCTGGGGATGGAGGCCAATCTGATCGAAATCGTCGCGATAGAACGAAACATCCAGCATGCCCAGCGGGAGCGCGAGCCCCAGCTCCCGGTGCAGCCGTTCCGCCAGCCACACTCCTCCGGTATGAATGCCCACGAGCGCCGCCGACGAAGGGATATCGCCGCGCATCCTTCCGGTCAAATCGGTGAGTAGCTGTTCTGCATCAGGTAGCTGCATCGTGTTCGTTGCAAAACGTTGCGAAATAGTCCTGCAATATCAGTTGCGCCGCCACTCGATCTATCAGGGATTTGTGTTTTTCCCTCTTGACGCCGGCACTCCGTAGCGCCGCGCTGGCGTCGATCGATGTATGACGCTCGTCTGCCAGCACAGCCCTGATGCCAAAGCGGCCCTCGAGACGCCGGGCGAAACGTCTGCTTTTCCTGGTCAGTTCGTGTTCGGTTCCATCGGCGTGGACAGGAAGTCCCACCACCAGCACAACCGGCTGCCACTCTTCAATCAGTCGAGCAATGCTCGTGAAACATTCGCCCCTGTATCTGTTGCTTACATGGGCAAGGGGATGTGCCAGCCGCAGTTCGATGTTTCCCACGGCCACCCCGATGCGCTTCTCGCCGAAATCGAAGGCCAGCACGGTCCCGGCTTCACGGCTGCCGCTATGCTTTATATCGGATGGCAATCGCGGCGCCGGCCGGTCCTGGCGAAGTCGCATGAGTAGAGACCGGGTTTCCTGTGTACGGCCAGGCCGGGCCGGGTTTCAGGAATGGCCGACTTCATCGGACAGGCTCAAAAAATCGATACCAAGGGTTCGCGTTGCCGCAACGAGCCGCTCCTCGGCGGGCAACTCGAAGATGATGCTGGGCGACGCCGGCACGGTCAGCCATGCGTTCTGGGACAGTTCATGCTCTATCTGTCCCGGCGCCCAGCCGGAATACCCCAGGGCGACCAGCAAATGTTTCGGGCATTCTCCCTTGGCAACCGCTCTCAGTATATCGAGCGAGGTGGTCAGCCCGATCTCGCTGTTCACCGCCATGGTCGACCGCCAGGCGCCGACGGGCTCATGCAGGACAAATCCCCTGTCCAGCTGGATCGGGCCCCCGAACATGATAGGGGTTTTCTGCATGGCCTGATCGTCCCAGGGGATCTCGAGCTGATCCAGGAGATCCTCCAGGGTCAGCTCGATAGGCCGATTCACTACCAGACCCAGCGCACCCTGATCGCTATGTTCGCAGATATAGGTCAGCGTCCTCGAAAAGAAAGGATCCACCATCGCAGGCATGGCGATAAGGAAATGATCGGTCAAATCGACGCTTTGCATGGTTGATCTGATTGAATGCTATAGCGGGATGGCTTCTGAAAAATAAGTTCGCTGGCGTCGTGCTCGGTAAATCTTTCCCCTTTTCGGCCTTCCCTTGACGATTCCCTCTTCTCTTTTCCCGTGGCTCCCTGTTCAACGTTCTTCTGCTTACCTTCACGGCCTGATCGCCGCTTCACAGGAAGACATCATTACCATCTATTATTCGTAATGATCCGGCAGGCCGGGTTCCTCAGCTGTCATTGTAAAACGAATTCCGTTTTCAGTAGTGCGTTTTGAAAACAAACGAACGCTTCCAGCGCGGAATATCACTCGCGCGAAAATCGGATTATCCTTGACCGCCATGTCCTTGAACTGGAAAGCAGCGCTTATCGCGGGGATCGTGGCAGGAGCGATCGCCACCGTGGCTCAGGTCATTCTGTGGCTGGCATTCACGGATGCCTTCCCGGAAATATTCTTCCGGGATGTGCGTTTGGCTGCCGCGATCCTGCTGGGACAGGAAGTGCTGTCGCCGCCGATTGCGTTCGACTGGGAAATCATGCTGGTCGCCACTACTATCCATGTCCTGCTTTCCGCCGTGTACGGCCTTGCTCTGGCCTGGATGATTTCCCGCCTGGGCATCATATCCACACTCTTTGCCGGATGTATTTTCGGACTGATTCTCTACGCAGTAAACATGTACGGCATGACAACCATCTATCCCTGGTTCTCGGCGGCCCGCGACTGGATCACAGCCGTGACGCATATCGTATTCGGTATCGCCCTGGCTGGCATCTACGGGGCATTGTCTGCCCGGTGAGGCCTTATTTCGCGTAATTCAGCAGCCTGGAGACCAGCGCGTGAAATGTCTTTTTGGGATCCTCCCCCACACCCGGATTCATCTCCGCTTCAGTGCACCTGTCGTCTGTCACCTCACTGCGGCAAAAGTGGTAGTAATTGTCCCAGTCCCGGTTATACGCAGGTATGTCTTCCTGCGGGATGGCGGGTCTGAAAGATTCGATGATTTCGTGCATCACCGGCAACCGTGCGCAAAGATAGGTATCGATACTCTTGGGCCAATGCGTAGGCTCCGGGTAAAGGCCCGAGAGGGTGGCCAGTATGGCGGAACGAAATTCATCAGCGGCTTCAGCTTGGCGTCGGCGGCTGAATATTTCATAAATTCCGGCGAAGACGATTCCCGCTCCGAGCAGAACCAGAGGCCACATGGGCACGTGACTGAAGTATGCCGCTATTTGATCAGTGTATTCGTTCATATGTTGTTTCCGAGTTGCTGTTCTGCATGGAATTTGAGACTGCAGGTAGGCCGCGGCCCTTTTCCGGTACTTGCGCCATCATGCGAGGGCCGGGCGGGATCGCTCCACCAGCAGAGCCGGCCAGCCTGATTCGCTGCCATCGATCGCCGGTTCAGCCATTCTGCCTGCAAAGCACGGGACGGTGCTGGGAAAGCACATTTCCCGGGATCAGCCCGGGCACACCGCCATCAGGATCGATACTGTCGTTACAAATCCATTTTACGCCATCCGTGGTGGCGAGAACCAGTTTCCTCCCACTACCTTCATGCAGAAGCTCAGCGCTGACGCCGCTGTTTCTGAACGTGGCCGTCAGCTGAAATCCCTTGTCCAGTGCTTGAGAGCTCACGCTTGCTACATATTTACCCGTTCTCCCGGTAACGATGTCATCGAATTCTGCAGGGGTGGGCCATCGCTGGTTGTTGACGTAGAACTCTGTCACGGGGGATTTCGCATTATCGAGAAGATGAAGTGCTTCGGTTACCTGCTCCCGGGCCTGGAAGTCCTCGTAGTACTGGTATGCGGGAGGGATGGCAATCGTTGCGAGAATACCGATAACCGCGAGAACCATCATTGTTTCGATCAAGGTCAAACCCTTTCCGTCCCGCTGCATTCCGATCATGCTCCTTTTCCGTAAATTGCCGTTGTCCGGTTTTTTCCAGGCTCTGTTCGGCGCTTCCTTCAATGTTCTCATTTGATGAGCAGCACCGGCACTGTCGCCAACTGCATCACCTTGCTGGCTACCGAACCGAGCAATATTCCTTTCACTGTCCCCAGCCCGCGCGGCCCCATGACGATCTGGTCGCAACCCGTTTCCTCCGCATAACGAAGAATCATCTCATGCGGCGTGCCGGCAACAATGTGGCAGTGATAGGGAATATTGGCGTTCGCCAGCAGTTTGTATGCTGCCCCGAGCTCTTTCATGCCCTCTTCCCGGTAATAAAGATCGATGGTTTCCCTGTCGATGAAAAGGGGCACATTCCCGCGCTGCGGCAATTGCACGTTCAGCAGATGGATCTCCGGCACTTCCCTGTACCAGCTCATCAGCCTGATGAATACCG
>CAZYYR010000184.1:0-5034 GCA_964651465.1 uncultured Nitrosospira sp. | reverse complement strand
CTTAATCCATCTGTCCATGGAAAAAGTCATTCGCAAACGGTGGTAAAAAACAACCTGCTTATGGAACGGGAAGAGGATTTGCTATGGTACAAGGATGCCATCATCTACGAACTGCATGTCAAGACCTTTTCGGACAGCAACGGCGACGGCATCGGCGATTTTCCCGGCCTGATTTCCAGGCTGGACTATCTGCAGGAACTGGGCGTGAACACGCTCTGGCTCCTTCCTTTCTATCCGTCCCCTGGACGGGACGATGGCTATGACATCGCCGATTACCACGACGTGCATGCCGATGTAGGCAGCATGACGGAGTTCCGGCGCTTCATGGACGAAGCGCACAGCCGCGGCTTCCGCGTCATCACCGAACTGGTCATCAACCATACTTCGGATCAGCACCCCTGGTTCCAGGCGGCCCGCCGTGCTCCGCCCGGTTCGACCAAACGCGACTACTATGTCTGGAGCGACGATAAGTCGAAGTACAGCGGAGCGCGCAGCATCTTCTCGGATACGGAGGGATCCAACTGGGAATGGGATGACGTCGCCCAGGCCTACTACTGGCATCGCTTCTTTCACCACCAGCCGGACCTGAATTTCGCCAATCCGCATGTCTTCAATGCCATCATGCACGTGATGCGCTTCTGGCTCGATGCCGGCGTCGACGGCATGCGCCTGGACGCCATGCCATACCTGTGTGAACGCGAAGGGACCACCTGCGAAAACCTGCCGGAAACCCACGAGGTCATCCGGCGCATGCGGACCGAACTGGACACGCACTACCGCGACCGCATCTTCCTCGCCGGAGCCAACCAGTGGCCGGAAGACGTGCGCGCCTATTTCGGCGATGGCGACCAATGCCACATGGCTTTTCATTTTCCGCTCATGCCGCGCATGTACATGGCCATTGCGCGCGAGGACCGGCATCCTATCGTGGAAATCATGGAGCAGACGCCGGACATTCCGGAAAACTGCCAGTGGGCGATCTTCCTGCGCAATCACGATGAACTGACCCTGGAGATGGTGACCGACCGCGAGCGGGACTACCTCCATCAAACCTATGCGATCGATCCCAAGGCGCGCCTCCACCTCGGCATCCGCCGCCGGCTGGCGCCCCTCATGGAGAACGACCGCCATCGCATCGAGCTGATGAACCTGCTGCTCATGACCATGCCGGGCTCACCCATACTCTATTACGGCGATGAAATCGGCATGGGCGACAATCTCCTGCTTGGAGACCGCAACGGTGTCCGGACCCCCATGCAGTGGAAAGGAGGAATCAATGGCGGATTTTCCACGGCCGATCCTGAAAGGCTGTTCCTGCCCCTCATCGATGATCCCGTCTACGGTTTTGCCGCGGTCAACGTGGAGTCGCAGGGTCGCAACCCTTCGTCACTGCTCAACTGGACGAAACGCCTCATCGCCGTGCGCAAGGCCCACCCTGCCTTCGGTCGAGGCACGCTGCAATTTCTGCGGCCCGGCAATCGCAAGATTCTTGCCTATCTGCGCGCCCATCGTGATGAAACCATCCTGTGCGTAGCAAATCTCGCACGTACGGCGCAGGCGGTGGAACTGGATCTGAGCCAGTTCAAGAACAGGGTTCCGGTCGAACTGATGGGGCGCAGCGCGTTTCCGCCTGTGGGCGAACTGCCCTATCTGCTCACCTTGAGCGGATACGGCTTCTACGCTTTCCGCCTGGCCTCCGACGCAGAGGCTCCGCCATGGCATGAAGAACGCGGCATGGCCCCGGAACTGCCGGTCGTGGTCCTGGTGGAAGCGGGATGGAACACCCTCCTGCATAAGGCGGAGGATAGCGTCGGTGTGGACAGCATGATGGCGCGGCGCGCGCGGGACCAGCTCGAACGCCAGATCATCCCACGCTTCTTCCGGACTCAACCGTGGTTCATGCATGGCGACACAACCGTGGAGAAATTCGAGTTTGGTGAAATGCGCGAATGGACGACGCACAGGGGCAATTGGCTGCTGACCACGGTGACTTTAACCTTGAGCAGCGGTGAAGCGCGACAATACGCCGTCCCGCTGGCGCTCGCCTGGGAGGATGAGGAGGAAAGCCGCATCGGCACGCTGCTTCATGCCACTCTCGCAAGGGTGCGACGTCATGCCCGCATGGGAGTGCTGTTCGACGCCTTCTGGGACGATGCTTTCTGCCGCGAACTGGCCCAAAGCATGGAGGAGGGCGCCGTGCTGGCGTTTGGCCAAGGACAACTGCAGTTCCACGCTACCGGCGCTTTTTCCACGCTGCATGACGCGAGGGATATGGCTGCCGTGGAGCGGATCGTGACGGAACGGGGGCGCCTGCTGGTGAACCTGGGGGACAGGATGGTATTGAAAGGTTATCGCTGGCTGCTTGCGGGGGAGCATCCGGAACTGGAGATGTCACGCTTCCTGACGGAGAGGGCGCGTTTCACTCATATCGCACAGCTGGCGGGCACCGTCGAGTATGCGGATGGCGGAGGCCAGCATTCGACTGTGGCGATTCTCGATCGGTATACCGGGAACCAGGGCAGCGGCTGGGCATACACTCAAGAATATCTGGAGCGGTATCTCGACGAGTGCCGGGCCCGGCAGAAACCTCCCATCGACGGGAGGCATGCCGCCTATATGGCGCTGATTAAAACTCTGGCCCTGCGCACCGCCGAATTCCACCAGGCGCTTTCTCAACCCGGCTCCGGTGGTCCGGGTAATGCAAGGGGTGCAGGGGATGCATTCGGACATGAACCGGTCACGGCCGACGATATGGCGGAATGGGCGAACGGCGTGCGTGTACAGATCGATAAAATGTATCAACGGCTGGAGGCCGAACTGCCACGCCTGTCGGAAGCCGCGCAGGCGGTGGCACGTGAACTTTTTGCGGTCCGGCCCCGGTTTCACCGTCGTATCAACCGCGCCGCTGCTGCGACGCCAGGAATGGTGAAAGCGCGCTGCCACGGCAACTATCACCTGCGCCAGGTGCTGTTGGCGAGCAACGATTTCCTGATCACGAATTATGGGAGCGGGCCCGAGCGGGCGTGGAGGGAACGCCGCTGGAAACATACCCCTTTACGCGACGTGGCGGGCATGCTGTTTTCCTTCCGGGAGGTAGCCGCCGCTGCGCTATCCAGTACGACGGCGGAATATCCGCAGGCGAGTCCGGCTCTGCAGAAGCACGCGGAAGCCTGGCAGGTGCTCGCAAGCCGTGAGTTTCTCAAGAGCTACAAGTCCGCGATGAAGGGGCATGCACTGTGGCCTTCCGATGCTAGAACGGCGGAGACGCTGATCAGCCTGTTCATGATCGAAGGAGGGGTGGCATGCGTCACCCGCATACTGATGCAACAGGAAAAAGGGGCGGAAGCGTCCATGCAGAGGCTGGCCGCATTGATCCAGCGATAAAACAGGAGGGAATGCGTGCCGACTCGATCGCATGACATGCCATGGGGTGCCCAGGTCACGGACCGCGGTGTCCGTTTCCGTCTATGGGCGCCCGACCGGGAGGCGGTGAGCTTGTGTGTCGCGGAAGGAGGGCTTGAACAGATGCTCCCGATGAAATCGAAAGAAGGGGGCTGGTTCGAATCGATCGCCGCGCATGCACGGGCTGGAACACGCTACCGCTTCCAGCTCGAAGGCGGAGAAAATGCAATGATGCGGGTTCCGGACCCGGCATCGCGCTTTAACCCGGATGACGTATCCGGAGCAAGCGAGGTCATCGATCCCGCGGCCTTCGTCTGGCACGACGGGGCCTGGCAGGGGCGTCCATGGGAAGAAGCCGTGATCTACGAACTGCATGTCGGAACGTTTTCCCCCGAGGGAACTTTCGATGGTGTGACACGGAAACTGGATTACCTTGCGGATTGCGGCGTGACGGCCATCGAACTGATGCCGGTGGGGGATTTTCCAGGCGCCCGTAACTGGGGTTATGATGGTGTACTTCCTTACGCGCCAGACAGCCGTTACGGCCGCCCGGAGAACCTCAAGGCCCTGGTCCAGGCCGCGCATGCCCGGGGACTGATGATCCTGCTCGATGTGGTCTACAACCATTTCGGGCCCGAGGGCAATTACCTTCATGCATACGCAAGCGAGTTCTTCAGCAAACATCATCACACGCCGTGGGGGGCAGCCATCAATTTCGACGGCCCAGCCAGCCGCGAAGTGCGGGAATTCTTTATCCATAATGCACTGTACTGGCTGCAGGAATATCACTTCGACGGCCTGCGCCTGGATGCCGTGCATGCCATCATCGACGATTCCAGCCGGCACATCCTCGTAGAGCTGGCGGATCGCGTGCATACGGACATCGGAGCGGACCGGCATGTGCATCTGATCCTGGAAAACGATGCCAACAGCGCCCGCTATCTAGGCCATGGCCGCTACACCGCGCAATGGAACGACGACTTTCATCATGCCCTGCACGTGCTCGCCACCGGTGAGAAAGATGGTTATTACGGCGACTTCGCGGATGAACCCGTGCGGCACCTCGGACGCTGCCTAGCCGAAGGGTTTGCCTATCAGGGAGAGGAATCGCATTATCGCGGCTGGACAGCGCGCGGCGAACCGAGCATCGGCCTGCCCCCGCAGGCTTTCGTATCCTTCCTGCAGACGCACGACCAGACGGGCAACCGCGCTTTTGGTGAGCGCATCGGCCATATCGGCGGGCAGGCCGCGATACGGGCGGCGGCGGCAATCTACCTGCTTGCCCCGAACATCCCCATGCTGTTCATGGGGGAGGAATTCGCGGCAAAATCCCCCTTTCTGTTCTTCTGCGATTTTCACGCAGAGTTGCGCGAGGCAGTGACAGAAGGGCGCCGGAAGGAATTCGGCCGGTTCAGGCGTTTCACGGAAGCATCGCCTCAGGCGGCCGTACCCGACCCCAACGCAATCGGGACATTTCTCGCCTCCAGGCTCGACTGGGATTCGCTCGAGCACGGGGAGCATGCCGAATGGCTGGAATACTATCGTGACCTGCTGAAGCTGCGGAAGAAGATGATCGTGCCCCGCCTGCCGGGCATGAAGGGCCGCAACGCACGGTATGAAGTTTTCGCTGCG
>CAZYYR010000183.1:0-5081 GCA_964651465.1 uncultured Nitrosospira sp. | reverse complement strand
TCCATGGGCCCGGAGCAACCGGCATCTTCCAGCAGCGCGCGGACGCCTGCCCGGTCGCATATGAGTACGACAGCATGTCGATTCTCGCGTTTAACCCGGACGGTATAGCCTTTGAAGTTTTCCAGGAGGACCGGATCGTGCCGTGTCGCCAGGATCAGCAATTCGCTCTCGCTCATGTCGGGTAGCGGATTCTTGTAGCGCACGGTGGATTCCAACGCAGCAGACAGCTTGGTCAGCATGGAGGCCCGGATGTACATTTCCTCACTGTCGGGCTGTCCGGGGATGACCGTGCAGCCCACTACGAGGAAGGCGGCAAGCGCGGCTGCGAAGCGGGTTCTGATCGTTTTCATGCGGTGAGGCTTTCCTGCCTCCAGTAGACATAAACGCCGTCGGCATTTCTTCCGGTATCGAGGTTCCAGTCCACGACGGCGGTCAGGTAAGTGTCATTGCTCCTGAACACTGCATCTGCGATATACGACCAGGCCACCAGCACATTTTCCATCGCCCGGTCGAATACCCGGTCATAATCCATGGGTCCGAGCGGGGTTGCCAGCCCCTCGAGGTACTGGCTGTCGAGATCGGAAATGGCAGGGTAGGTCAGGCCGAGACCAGCGGCGACATGGCGCGCAAATGGCGGCAGCGCGTTTCCCTCTTCCGCCTTGTCGACAATGAACTTGAATGCGCCATGCCAGTTATCGATGACGGGCGGAGCCGTCCGGAAGGGCTCCGGATAGCACGTTTCCAGCATGCTCCGCCAAGTGGCGGCAATGACCGGATCGAGCTTTCCGCTGCCGGGTGTGTCGCAACAGCCCCAGATCCCCGAATCCAGGTGTTCTGCCAGCCCGATTTCTCCGATATTCAGCCGCTGGAAGATATGAGCATCCTGGTGCATTTCGCAGATCCTGTGTTTCCCCTTGTTCTTCTGATATTCGCCGACCTTGAGCTCCACGACGGGATGAATGGTGACATCGGCCACAACATGGCTGGCATAGCCCAGCAGCCAGGCAAATGCTTTCTGCCGTGGAGTGCCATCCAGTTTTCTGATCAGGCCGATGCCTGCCTTGACCATGTCGCCGGTTTTTTGATAATGCATGCGGTCGGCCCAATGGCAGGCATCGGGATGGAAGATATCCAGATAAGGATAGTCCGGGCTGACCGCGCCGAGTTCGCAGAACCGGAAATGATCCAGCAGGGCGACGATGGCATCCGGCGCGACACCGCGGTTTTCCAGCCGTACAGGTTCCCGGATCAGGTTGACGAGAGTGAGATGTGCATATGCGCCAGGCATGTCTGTTCCGGAATCACGGGTATTTGTTTATGTCCGCAAGGCGAGCTGCCGATGCCCTGCGGTTTGCCTGTTTCGATGTTCATACCGTTTTCAACGGCCGGTGCTATTGTATGATTTTGCTCCACCTGGAACGGTGGTATAGCCGGCAACAGCTTTTTCTCACTGTAGCGGTGCAGAAGAGAAAGATCAAATCCGGTCTGCTTGCACGCTAACATATCAGTTTGCCCGTTCCATTTTTTCCGGATGATTCACATGTTCGCTTATTTCGAGAAAATGCTGCACCCCTATCCTGATTCCACGGATAGGATACCGCCAAAGGGATTTCGGGCTTTCGTATGGGAAGCTACAGAAGGCGTGAGGGGGCATCTCGTGGCGATGACTCTGTTGACAGCCGTCATCGGCGCGTTTGAAGCGATCTGGTTCGCCATCCTGGGCAAGGTCGTCGACTGGCTGAGCAATATTCCGCCTGCGCTGCTGTGGGACCAGGAGCGCAACATGCTGCTTTTTTTTGCCGCGGTGCTGGTCGCAAGTCCCTTGCTGGTGGGCATACAGAATCTTTTCAAGCATCAGGTACTCGGCGGGAATTTTCCCATGCGGCTGCGCTGGAATTTTCATCGGCTGATGCTGAATCAAAGCATGAATTTCTATCAGGACGAATTTGCCGGGAGGGTGGCGACCAAGGTCATGCAGACAGCACTTGCGCTGCGCGACGTATGCTTCATCCTCGGGGACATTCTGGTTTACGTGACGATCTATTTTTTTACACTGGTTGCGGTAGTGGGTAATTTCAATCCGTGGATCATGCTGCCATTCATCGTCTGGCTGATCCTCTATATATTTGCCCTGCGCTATTTCGTTCCGCGGATGAGCAGTGTTTCCCAGTCGCAGGCGGATGCGCGCGCACTCATGACGGGGCGCATCAGCGATGCCTATACCAATATCTCGACCGTAAAGCTTTTTTCTCATACCGGCAGGGAGGCGGGTTACGCACGTTCTGCCATGCAGGAGTTTCTGCATACCGTGCATCGCCAGATGCGCCTCGTCACTCATTTCGAAGTCGTCAATCAGGTTTTGAGTGTATTCCTGATCATTGGCGCAATGGGGGTGGCTCTGCTGTTATGGATGGAAGGCCATATCGGCGTCGGGGCCGTTGCAGCCGTCGGAGCAATGTCGCTGAGACTCAACGGCATGTCCCACTGGGTCATGTGGGAGATGGCCTCGCTGTTCGAGCATGTCGGTACGCTGCGGGATGGCATCAATACGTTTTCGCGGCCGCGGGTCATCATCGACGATCCGCAGGCGAATCCCCTTGAGATCAGAAATGCGGACATCCGTTTCGAGAACGTATTCTTCTGTTACGGCGGTAAAGTTCCTGTCATAGACCGCCTTTCGCTGCACGTCCGGCCGGGAGAAAAGATCGGCCTGATCGGCCGCTCCGGGGCGGGCAAATCCACACTGGTGAATCTGCTGCTGAGATTTTATGATGTGGAGCAGGGGCGTATCCTGATCGACGGACAGGACATCAGGCACGTCACGCAGAACAGCCTGCGCGCCCGGATCGGCATGGTGACACAGGACACTTCCCTCATGCATCGTTCGGTGAGAGACAACATCCTGTATGGCCGCCCCGACTCAACGGATGCGGATATGATCGCGGCCGCCAAACGGGCGGAAGCGCATGACTTCATCCAGGGGTTGACGGATCCCATGGGGCGCAACGGCTACGATGCGCATGTGGGCGAACGCGGGATAAAGCTTTCCGGCGGTCAGCGCCAGCGGATCGCCATAGCCCGCGTAATGCTGAAGGATGCACCGATTCTTCTGCTGGACGAGGCCACCAGCGCGCTGGATTCCGAGGTGGAAGCGGCCATCCAGTCGAGCCTTTACCGGCTGATGGAGGGCAAGACCGTGATTGCCATCGCGCACCGGCTGTCCACCATCGCGGCAATGGATCGCCTGATCGTGATCGACCAGGGCCGTATCGTGGAGGAGGGCACGCATCAGAGCCTCATCGCACTGGACGGTCTCTATGCGCGGCTGTGGAATCATCAGAGCGGCGGTTTCCTCGGGGAGGACAGCCTGGATCATTCGACAGCAATGGATTCCCACTTAGCGGGAATGACAAAGTCAGGCTCTAGACCGGTTACGCCAATATAAGCTTTCCGTTATCTGTTACGTTTGCTTGCCAGCATATGCTTTTGCGCACCC
Source organism: uncultured Nitrosospira sp. (assembly GCA_964651465.1). Classification (GTDB taxonomy): domain Bacteria; phylum Pseudomonadota; class Gammaproteobacteria; order Burkholderiales; family Nitrosomonadaceae; genus Nitrosospira. Next base: position 1,585 of record CAZYYR010000183.1, on the reverse strand, counting down.
TGATGCTTGATCTCCCCTACCTGCCGCTTACAAGAATTTCCGCCAGGCGCTGCGTATGCACCCTTAGTTCGGGCACCGCGATTGCTTCCCATAGCCGGGCTTTCAGCATGGGACCCACGTAAAACAGATTCTTTGCCGGATTGCCTCGGCAATCGATGATCTGGTAATGGTCATTCACTTCGAACCCGAGTCTGGCCGGGTCTTGCAGCAAGTATCCTTCCTCTCTCAACTGGACGACCAGGGGTGCCGCTATCCTGGAGATATCGCAGTTGGGCCCGGTACAGTTCACGATTGCACCTACGTCCAGTTTCCTGGCGCGTCCGGTGCGCCGTTCTCTTACCTCGACCGATGGGTGCTCAGCGTTCTTGAGATGCTGCCGGACGTGACCGGCGATCACCTCCGCCTGTCCCGATTGAATCATGCCGCTCAGGCGCAGGTGCGCCGAAGGCGCTAGGCGATGGCGATGAATGTCCCAGTAAGGCGCGGCGTGGGCGAGGAATTTCCGTTGTTCATCGGTTGAAAAGCGGCGCCATATTTCCGGCGTGTAGGGTCGCAGCGCATTGATGGTGTCGCGCCAGTCGCCTCCCCGAGCAGTATTTTTCCTGATTTCCTGGCGCAGCGCGCGGCAATGCGCTCTCACGGTCGGTGGCAAATTTTCGAGGAAGGGTGGAAAGATTGTCGCTGCCGGTGCTTTCGGGTGAAAACGGTGAGGCTGAGGACACAGTCCCCGGCGCGATACCAGATAGACTTTTCTCCTATCGTCAATGATCGTAAGGCGGAACAGCACATTGAGCGCGGTGAGCCCCGTACCCAGAAGGACAACCGGTGCATCACCTCGGATGCGCTCCAGTGCGCCAGCATTCCATGGATTATTGATGTAGATTCCGGACTCGGAGAACCCTTCTGTTCCAGCGGGGGCCAGGGGAGGAAAATGACCCAGCGCCAGCACGACCTGATCGGCACTTAAGGTACGCCCATCCTCCAGGTCGACCCGATAAGGGGCCGTACCGGGCTGCTGTCGAACGGAAATGGCTTCGCCACAAATCTTTTCAAGCGGCGTTTCGCTGCCAGGCTCGGCTTCCCGAAGAGTGAACTCCAGGTAGTCTCCGTAAAGACGCCGTGATATGAAAGTGGCGGCATTGAATGCGGGGTCTATGTTCCGACAGAACCGGACGAAATGGTCGCGGTCGTCTGCCAGTGCGCTCATATTGCCGGCGGGTACGTTCAACAGAAAATTGTCGTCCCAGGTACGGTAAGCCAATCCACGACCCGGCCGGGTGTGGCGATCGACAAGCACGACCCGGATGCGTCTTCCCGGGTTACGGCGCAGGATATTGACGGCGGTGAACGCACCGCTGTAGCCGGCACCTACAATCGCAATGACCTTGGCTGTCCCATAGGTATCAGCCATGTGCGATCTTCCGGGAACAATCCCGGTTGGATGGGCCTGCCGCTGGCGTACATCGTCTTTCGGAAGCGGGCATGTTGAGGAGCAAGGTTTTCAGGCAGGCACCGGTCTGACGGCCAGTTTACAGATCGGCTTCGGGTTCGACGCCGGATCGAACGGTTGCCTCCGTCAGCGTGG
>CAZYYR010000182.1:0-5133 GCA_964651465.1 uncultured Nitrosospira sp. | reverse complement strand
ATATTGCTCTCCTATTGCGTTGATCGAGTACTGCCATTGCTCTCTTCAGATGCCCGCCCCTCTACTGCCTTCCCTCCCGGTAACAGAACATCTGCCTTTCCTTCCCTTTCCTTTCCTTCCTTTGCTGCCAATCCAACTTTGCTGCTTTGTTCCCCTGGTTCGGTTTGGTCCGCTCCCAGGCCAGATCGCCTTCACCGGATCCGTCCGCTGGCGCGCGCCGCTCTTGCCAACCTTCCAGCTTCCTTGCCGCCTGAAGCCCGCTCTTGCCAGGAAGATCCGCAACACCCTCCAGCCTCAAACAAGCCCAGCGAGCGGTACCAGCCTCTGCCTTCCACTGGTACTACCAATATCGTTAATTACCCAATATCACTGCTACCAGTGCCTTTGTTACCAATACCTTACATAACCACAACCCCGCAAAGACTATCCCCACATATCCCCTAAGTCAAGAAATTTGTCGGCAGATGAGCAAGTACTCACTCCGCTAAATACCCTTTCCCTCGGGGTTGGTTGGAGGGTCACCAACGGGACAATATCCCATCCAGTTGCTCGAGGCTGTCATAGTGGATCACGATCGTACCCTTTCCTTTCTTTGCCGAATTGATGACAACCTGCGTTCCGAGCTTGGAGGAAATATTCTCCTGCAAACGCAGCAGGTCACGATCACGCCTGGGCGGGTGCCTGACGACTGGATGTTCCATCTGGTAAACAAGCCGTTCCGTATCCCGCACCGAAAGTTGCCGGTGGACCACGATATTCGCAGTTTCTATCTGCTTGGCCGGGGAAAGCGGAAGCAATGCGCGAGCGTGCCCCATGTCGATCTTTCCCTGCATCAGGAGTTCCTGGACCGGCGCGCTCAGATTGAGCAGCCGCAACAGATTGGAAACTGCACTGCGGGAGCTGCCGAGCGCCTGGCTGGCCATCTGGTGGGTCATACCGAATTCCTGGACGAGCCGCTGGATCCCCATCGCTTCTTCGAGCGGATTCAGGTTTTCGCGCTGAATGTTCTCGATCAGCGACATGGCCAGTGCCGCTTCATCCGGCACCTCGCGCACAAGCGCGGGCACTTCGGACAAGCCGGCAAGCTGGGCCGCGCGCCAGCGGCGTTCTCCCGCGATGATTTCGTAACGGCCCGCACCAACGGGCCGGACCAGTACCGGCTGCATCACGCCCTGGGCTTTGACCGATTCCGCGAGTTCCGCCAGAGACTCCTTGTCCATGCGGGTGCGCGGCTGATATTTGCCGGGCTGCAGCACCGCTATTTTCAGGTTCTGCAGCGACTCCGACTTCCCGCTGCCCTCACTTTCCCCCGCAAGAAGGGCATCCAGGCCCCTCCCTAACCCTTTGATTTTCATATTATTTCCTAATATCTTTCAGTCGCTTGCTTGTCATGCGTCCTGCCGCTTTGCCTCGGTATCGGGAAAATATCTATTCAGCATTTCTCCTGCCAACGCCAGATAGGCTTGCGTACCCTTGGACAGCCTGTCGTGATACAGCACCGGCGTCCCGAAGCTGGGCGCTTCTGCCAGGCGCACGTTGCGCGGAATAACGGTGCGGTAGACCTTGTCTCCGAAATGCGCCTGCAACTGATCCGAAACCTGTTGCGCGAGTATATTACGGGGATCGAACATGGTACGCAGCAGTCCCTCGATCTCAAGCTCCGGGTTGAGGTGGCTGCGCACCTTTTTTATGGTATTGACGAGATCGCTCAATCCTTCCAGAGCATAGTATTCGCACTGCATTGGGATCATCACCGCCCGGGCTGCACATAAACCATTCAGCGTGAGCAGGCTCAGGGCAGGCGGGCAGTCGATGAGAATGAAGTCATACTCCTTCTCGACTTCACGCAGGGCTTCCTTCAGGCGGGTCTCGCGCTGGGACAAATCCACCATCTCTATTTCGGCCCCGGCCAAGTCGCGATTGGCGGGAACGAGATCGTACTTGCCGCTGGCAGAGGTAACACGTACCTCGGAGATACCCCGGCTGCCCAGTAGAACATGGTAAACCGAGTGTCCCAGCGTGCGCTTGTCCACGCCGCTTCCCATTGTGGCGTTCCCTTGCGGATCGAGGTCGATAAGCAGGACGCTCCTGCCGGCAGCCTGCAGGCTGGCTGCAAGATTCACGCTGGTGGTGGTTTTTCCCACGCCACCTTTCTGATTGGTTATTGCCAGAATTTTTGCCATTTCGTACGCTCCTGAACTGGCCACAACCGGCGGCCAAGATACCGCCCAACCCTACCGCCCGACTTCAACGAGCGATTCGCTCAACCGTTTCAGGCACGCCCGATCACGATCAGGTGCCGCTTCTCCTCCAGGCCGGGAACAGTCACAGGGATAACCTCTTCCACCGCGAACGGCGACGGTATCTGCGCCAGCTCCTCATGTGGATGTATGCCCTTCATCGCAGCCATCCTTCCTCCCTCTTCGCTATTCCCGCTACCCCCACTTTTTCCATTTTTGGCTTCGCACAAATGTCCGGCCAGGCGCACGAAGTCGGCCAGATCGGAAAAAGCGCGCGAAACGACCGTATCGAATGTGCCCTCATGGAAATCCTCGATTCGCGCTGCCGCAATCTCGACATTCTGCAACTGCAGTTCGATCCTGGCCTGCCGGAGGAATGTCGCTTTCTTGTGGTTGCTTTCGACCAGCACCAACTGCCACTCGGGCCGGGCAAGGGCCAGCGGGATACCCGGCAGCCCTGCGCCGCTGCCCACGTCGACGATGCGCGGGCCACGTATATGAGGCACGATGGCCAGACTGTCGAGTATATGTCTGATCATCATGGTCTCCGGTTTGCGCACGGAAGTCAGATTGTGTACCCGGTTCCACTTCTGGATGAGCGCGAGATACTGCAACAGGCGCCCGATGGTTTCCCGTGCCAGCACCATATCCAGCAGCGCGGCGCCGCTCTCCAGCCTCGCCTCCAGGTTCATGCGCTTCTCTTCTTTTCGGGGCCGGGCTTTTCGTAGCCACGGAAGCCGCGTTTCACATGCACCAGCAAGAGCGAAATGGCGGCCGGGGTGATGCCTGAAATCCTGGCCGCCTGTCCGGCGGTTTCAGGCTTGAACTGATTCAGTTTTTGCTGCACCTCGCTGGAGAGGCCGCGTACCGTCCGGTAGTCCAGATCCTGCGGCAGGCGCGTTTCTTCAAAATGCGCATTGCGCGCAACCTCGTCCTTCTGGCGCTCGATATATCCATGGTATTTGGCCTGGATTTCGACCTGTTCCGCGACGAGCGGATCGACCACAGCCGGACCTGCGCCGGCCAGTGTCATCAGTTCCCCATAGGAAACATCCGGTCGGCGCAGCAACTCGTACAGCGCATAATCGCGCTCGAGGGCGTTGCCCAGCACCCGCACCGCGTCTGCCTCCGCCAAGGTGCGGGGACCCACCCATACCTCCTTGAGCCGGTTCTGTTCACACGCGATCGCTTCCCGCTTCGCCTCGAACGCGGTCCAGCGCACTTCATCGATCACGCCGATTTCCCATCCTTTTTCGGTAAGCCTCAGGTCCGCATTATCCTCGCGCAACTGCAAACGGTATTCGGCGCGGCTGGTAAACATGCGATACGGCTCCGTGACGCCTCGTGTCACAAGATCGTCCACCAGCACACCCAAGTAGGCTTCATCCCTGCGCGGGCACCACGCTTCCTTATCCAAAGTTTTAAGGGCGGCATTGATGCCCGCAAGCAGGCCCTGGGCTGCCGCTTCCTCATAACCGGTGGTCCCGTTGATCTGTCCGGCAAAAAACAAACCTTCGATCATCCTGGTTTCAAGCGAGCTTTTCAGACCGCGCGGGTCGAAATAATCATACTCGATTGCATAACCCGGACGGGTAATGTGCGCGTTTTCGAGGCCCTTGATGGAGCGCACCAGTTCGACCTGCAGATCGAAGGGCAGGCTGGTTGAGATCCCGTTGGGGTACACCTCGTGCGTATCGAGCCCTTCCGGTTCCAGGAAAACCTGATGCGTTTCCTTCTGGGAAAATCGGACGACCTTGTCTTCGATGGACGGGCAGTAGCGCGGCCCTGTGCCTTCGATCGCGCCGGTATACAGCGGGGAGCGGTCCAACCCGGCACGGATGATGTCGTGGGTGCGGCTGTTGGTATGGGTGATCCAGCACGGAACCTGCCGCGGATGCGGAGAGACCAGTCCAAGGAAGGAAAAAGCCGGTACAGGGCAGTCGCCAGGCTGTTCCGCAACCTTCGAATAATCGATGGAACGCCCGTCCAGACGTGGGGGCGTACCGGTCTTCAGGCGCCCGACTGGCAGATTCATTTCCCGCAGCCGCGCAGCCAGGCTGATGGCGGGCGGATCTCCCGCGCGACCGGCCTGAAAGCTCGCCGGCCCCACGTGCGCCAACCCACCGAGGAAGGTGCCTGCTGTCAGCACGACCGCTCTCGCGTAAAACCGGGTCCCCAACTGCGTTACAACACCCGTTATCCGCTCACCCAGCACGATGAGATCATCCACGCTTTGCTGAAACAGCCAAAGGTTCGGCTGATTTTCAAGACGATGCCGGATGGCCTGGCGATAGAGCACGCGATCAGCCTGCGCCCGGGTTGCCCGCACCGCCGGGCCCTTGCTGGAGTTGAGCGTGCGAAACTGGATGCCGGCCTCGTCCGCGGCCAGCGCCATGGCACCCCCCAGCGCGTCCACCTCTTTCACGAGGTGCCCCTTGCCGATGCCCCCTATCGATGGATTGCAAGACATCTGCCCCAGCGTCTCGATACTATGGGACAGCAACAGGGTTTTTTGCCCCATTCGCGCAGACGCGAGCGCGGCTTCGGTCCCAGCATGCCCGCCACCTATCACGATTACGTCGAAATTATCGCTAAAAATCACTGGAAGGAGATCAATTGTCGATTTCGAGGAAAGCCATTCTACGGCAAATCGCAGGTTGAGTTAAGGACATGCCTCATCCATCTCGAATATGGAATTTTTGCAAGGTTTCACGTGAAACACATCAGCAGAAGCCGTCGGTCCGGGCCCCCGGCCCGAATCGCCCGGCTTCCAAGAGAAGCGCACTTTAAGCTCTGGCTCTCTGGATCGCTTGAATTCAGTAATATCAACCAGATAAACGTAAGTGAGCACGTACTCACATATCCAGAACTCTTTTCCTGGGCGAGGGGGTCT
>CAZYYR010000181.1:0-5151 GCA_964651465.1 uncultured Nitrosospira sp. | reverse complement strand
GTAAATGCATGAGCGCCTATATCACGGTTCATCTGAAGTGAGTTGCTTCCGGTATGGACCCGCACATGACTAAAATCCACCCCAGACCGCGGTTCCATATAAGCACGGACAGAATCGGGCAAGGGACTGCCACTTCCTTTGTTCTGACTGAGCCGAGATTCGACATCCTCTCCCGCATCAAAGCTGTCAGATAAAGATACCGGTCGTTTCGCCTGAATCGGCTCGGGGTTTTTCTCCCCGATGATGGGCTGCCGTTGCAGGGGAAGTGCAGTCGATTTATTCAAGAACTTCCCCTGTAATAATCCCTCTTTGTCTTCCTCCTGGTCTTTTTCTTCCTCTATCTGTTCTTCATTGCCCATCTGCCGCTGCACAAAGGGGGTAACGGAGGCAGCCAAAGGTAAAGGCTTGCTTTGCAGGGTCTGAGACGCAGGGCCTGCTTCTCCTTCCACCTGGTGCCCATGCTGGAGAGAGGCCACGGCTAGCGGGTCAGGCATGCTCACCACTTGCCGCGCTACACGATCGGCTTCCTGCTCGTATTGATCGTCAGCGGCGCCGACGGTGAGCTTGGGCTGTAATGCGGGTATTCTGCCGCCGATAATCCTGCCTTGAGGAGTGAGCCGACCGGCTTTGATCAATTGCGCTACATGGTAATTGCCCAATGCGCGCTGCAGCTGAAGAAAGGGATCGGTTCCACCCTGAAATGACCGGGTAGAAGCTGGAGGGGACGCACGCCTCGCGATCCGCTGCGTGGTCTTGCTAGATGATTCGGTCAGAAGTGGCTGGGACACGAGCGCGGGTTCATTTTTTTAGAATGTGCTTGAATGCATGTTGGTCAGTGATACCACATCGGTTCTGCGTTTTTCAGGGGCAATTTAAATTTGCGCCAGAGAAAGGATCGATTGCATCCTGAGCAGCTTGAGCATCCGCCACCCACTGCTGCTGCATCGAGGAAATTGTCTGTCTCACTTGATTCATCGCATCGGCCCTATCCGTACCCGTTACGGAGAAATTGATTGCTCTGAAATGGGATTGCAAAGTACCACGCCACGCTTCACCAATATCGCGATGCTGCTGTTCATGTGCATCCAGAGACGCTCTCATGGCCGCCCAAGCAGCAACCTCAGCATCACGGTTGGGCCGTCGCGAAGGTGACCAGCGCGGTCTATCAATAGGGCAACTCACCGACACGGTTAAGCGATTATGTCCTTTCACCGTAAGCGTTACACCGCCACTTGAAGTATCCGGCGGACTAATGCGAAGCCGGCCATTAAACGAATAGGTACAACGTGTTTGTGCCCATTCCGGGCTGTATGGAGAATTATTATTGAGCCAGTCAACGATATCGCCGCAATCAAGACTTCCCGGCACTGCATATCGCTGAATCTGCGGATGGGAGATTTTAGTGTCACGCCTTTCTCCTTCGACCTGAGGCGCCTGCGAGAGAGAGACTTTGGCTACCGAATCAGGCGTGCCCACCACTTGGCGTGCCAAGTACTCGGCTTCCTGCTCATATTGATCGTCCGCTGCGCCAACTGTCAGCGTGCGTTGAAGACCCATCATGCCTTCGTGCTGGAAAAGATTTCTCGCCCGAATTAATTGCGCTACCCTCCTATTGCCCAGCATCCGTTGCAGTTGCAGGATTGAAGAGGGAAGTGTGCGTTGGTGCAGGGGGCTGTCGCCAATTGGCCTCTTTATTTTTTCTGCTGGTTTGGCCAGGAGCTGCTTATCCATCTGGATGCCCCTCTTATCAAGATAACTTCAGCCGCTCAAGTCTCGGGACTTTGACAGCTCATCTTTTCCCGAGACCGAATTCATATCCACCATGGCCCGCTATCTCAACACCAGTTCAAATTCGTTCTTGCGGCCCAGCCTGACGATCTGACCCGGCCGGCACGTTGTTTTTTGATTGGGCTCCAGGCGGTTGTCCCCCGGAAGGATGAATGTTCCATTGGTGGAACCCAGATCGGTTATCTCGAATTGCCGTGAATGGGGAATATAAACGATGAGGCAGTGCCGGCGACTGATGCCGCTATCGTCTCCGAACGTAAGTTGTCCCGCGCCTTTGGAGCCACGGCCCAGGACGAGACCGGCAGCGGGAACAGGAACCGACGTTCCGGCATATTCCCCACGGATGCCTCTGAGGGTAGACTGCGGGTCCTTGCCCGCAACCGGCACGGCTGGCTTATCCGGTTTGGGGCTTTTCCTGCTCCCAAAGTCAGGCTGCGGAGCGTGCCGCCTCCGAAACAGAAAATAAAGGGCGATGGCTAATACGGCCGCTCCCGTTCCCGCCCAGAGTAGCGTCTGGTTCTTGTCGATCCATGTCCGTCGCTTATCTACGACAGGCGGCAGGGGCAGGCCAAGACTCTGCAGCACGGGGATGACAATCGCTATGTCTTGCGCCCAGCCGACTCCCGCTGCTTTGGATGAGATGAAGCTATTGATTCCCAGCACTTCCCCGTATTCATTGTAGAGGGGGCCGCCGGAATTACCCTGGCTGATGGCTGCGTCGGTTTCGATGACACCCACGCCTTTCCATCCCCTGGCCTTGGCGGCGTCCGTTGCGTACGGCGATTCGCCACCCAACTTGCTGACGATGCCTTTCTTCATCGTAGGAACGTATTTTGCAGAATCCACAGCTTCTCCCGACGCGGACGGGAAGCCGACGGCATAGACGGTGTCATTGACCTGAGCTGAAGCGCCCGTGGCAAATGTGACGCTTGGCTTATCCAGCAGGGGACGGGCAAGTCTCAATATGGCAACGTCCATCCCCGTTTCGCGGGCTTGCTCGTGGCCTTTCGATGATGTCCAGACAATGTTCAAGACATCCACGCGAATGGGAGATGAAACCTCCTTGGCCATATAGGCAACGGAGAGCTCCTGGCCGATGCCGTGCGAATCCGTTTTTGCCTGCTTGCTTGATATCTCATCGATTATCCCTGCAACATATTCCACGAAGTACTTCCGGGCGAGCTGGGGATCATTTTGCAACTTCGCCAGCAGGGTGGGGTTCTGGCGAAGTTCCTCAACGAATGATTCTGCCACGCTGGCTGTATATGCCTCGTTCTGTAGCGCTGCCACGAACTTCCTCTCGAGATGTTCTTTGAGAACAGCGATCTTGTTATCGGAATGGCATTGATCGATAACATGATTATTGGTGATGACATATTCGGAATTAGCTATCAGAAACCCCGTGCCGCTGCCAATGATGATGGGTTCTCCCCGAAACTCTACGTCGCACTGGATGAAAACGACGCTATCGAGCATTCTCTGGGGATCAAGTGTGCCGTCCGCGCGCACTGTTCCGGCAGTGGAGAGAAGGAAAATCCAGCTCACGATGGAGAGTATCCGGATCATTGGAAGATTCATGCTGGTCCTCTGTAAAATCAAGCCCTCGTCGATCCGTTTCCTTACGAGGTTCATCGATCAAAAACGCCTAATCCCAACCACTTCCTTTACTTCCACGCCAAAATCACTCTCGGACACCAGCTTGCCCATCTTCTGGTACTCGCGCTGCAGCGCCCGAACGAGGTGGCGCATGCCCACTATTCCGTTATCATCCGCTGCCAGAAAAGCAGCCGAGAGTGCGATGTTCCGTATGTTGCCGCCCGTCACCTGGAAGTTCCGTGCGAGAAAATCGAGGTCGAGTTCGGGTTCGCGCGGTGTCGCGTCGGGCCAGATGCTCTCCCATATCCTGCGTCTGTCCGTTTCGTTGGGGAACGGGAATTCGACAGTAAAATGCAGGCGGCGGATAAAAGCGTCATCCATGTTTTTTCGAAAGTTGCTCGCCAGGATGACGATGCCTTCGTATTCTTCCATGCGCTGCAGCAGGTAACCCGTCTCGACGTTGGCATAACGGTCGTGTGAATCCTTGACTTCGCTGCGTTTGCCGAACAGCGCATCCGCCTCGTCGAAAAAAAGGATGGCGTTGGAGGCTTCCGCCTCCTCGAAAATGCGTGAAAGATTCTTTTCCGTTTCACCTATGTATTTGCTCACCACAGAAGACAGATCGATCTTGTAGAGATCGAGGCCCAGCTCGCCCGCGATGATGTCCGCCGACATGGTCTTGCCCGTCCCCGACGGGCCGGCGAACAGCACGCAAAGCCCTTTGCCCATCGCAAGCTTCCGGTCGAAACCCCATTCGCTGTAGACCCGCTCGCGGTACTTGACGTGATTGCAGATTTCCCGCAGCTGCTCGGTGCGATCCATCGGCAGAACGATGTCATTCCATTTGTATTTGAGCGCAACTTTATGCGCCAGTGTCGACAGCTTTTTGCTGGAATGGGCGCGGCAAGCCTCGTAGAGCTCGTCCAGGGTGATGCTCCTGAATTCGGGGTTGCGCCAGCGCGCGAGATTTCTTGCCGTGGCGGAGGCGCTGCGAATCTGGCTGTGCGAAAATTTGAACTTGACCGCAAGTTCCGCTATATCCCTGGGTTGCACTGTGACGCCGTCTCCATGTTCCTCGAGCGCGTTCTGCCAGGTTTTTGCACGTTCGGTGAAGCCTGGCTGCGGGAGCATGACCGTGAAATAGCTCACGTCCTGCAGAGCATTGGCATGAGCAGAGTCCTGGGCGGCTTCGGCGTCGAGGAATGCGATAGAGGGAGTTTCCTTCAGGCTCCGCGCAAAAGTGGCGAGCATGCCGCGGCGCTGTTCGCTCCGCAGGGCTTCCACACCTTTCCAGAACACGGCGGCCTGCAGCAGGCGGGCTTCGCGGTGGACCAGGGTCAGCATTTTTTCAAACGAAGAAGCTTCGGACTCAGCGACCAGCCGTTCCAGATCGACCACCAGCAGCGGCCTGCGGCACTGGCGGCATAGCGCTTGCGCCACGCTTTCCTTGTCCGCAATGGAAGACCCCTGCAGATGCAGGACGACGTTTCCCCAGGCAGACATGTTCAGGGCAAGCCGCATGAGCCCCTGCTTGACGTCGGCATCCAGGGGCAGATGCACCAGGTCTTCATCTTGATCGGCCAATTCGACGTAGCTGCCGATATGTCCGTCGATTCCATCGATTTCCAGCAGGTAGCGCACGATGCGGTCGTCTACTTTCACCGCTTTCGATAGCAGAGGAGAGGGGAGGCTGGATGCATCTTCCAGAAGCTCGATGAGCCGGAACCGCAGCAGCGGGGCATCCGCCAGGAAGTGCCGCCTGGCGGT
>CAZYYR010000180.1:0-5189 GCA_964651465.1 uncultured Nitrosospira sp. | reverse complement strand
GCACCGCAAAGGAACTGTTTCGCGACGGCGTGGAGGCCCTGCAGCAGGGAGATGGTGAAAAAGCACGGCCGTTGCTGCGGCAGGTGCTGGTGCTCGAACCGGACCACCGGCGTGCCGCCGACCTGCTGGAGCAGATCGATGCCGATCCACTGGCAATGCTGGGTGCAGAGCACTTCGCTTACAAGGTGCAGCCAGGTGATACGCTTTCGCTGATCGCGAAACGTTTTCTCAATGATCCATTCAAGTTCTACATTCTTGCGCGATACAATGACATCGGCCTCTCCGACAGGCTCGAGGCGGGGCGAACCATTCGCGTTCCGGGAAAGAAACCTCCGCCGGACAAGCCCCCGCCCGCCGTCGCCCTGGACCAATCGGAGATCGTCGCAGGGCTGGCAGCGGAGGAAACCGGTCGTTCCCGGCTGGCCGAGGCGAGAAAGCTGCATACTGCAGGAAAGGACGCCGAAGCACTGCGCCTGCTGGAACGCATCCGGTCGGAAGAAGGCTCCGATACCGAACTCGATGCCCTCTCGCTGGAAGTCTATGAAGCGCAGGCAAAAAAGTTGGCGGATGCAGGACAGTTCGCCGAGTCCGAGAAAATCCTGGTTGCCGCCCTCGTCACCCATCCCGGCAACGCGCAACTGAAACGGCTGCACGATCTTGCCGGTGCACAGCGCAAAGCCGATGTTGCCTACAAGGAGGGCAACCGCTGGCTGGGCGATAACCAGCCCACCCGGGCCTATGCCGCCTATATCCGGGCACTGGTCCTGGTGCCGGGGCACGAGGACGCGAGAACTGCCCTGGCAAAAGTTCAGCCCCAGGCCGTGGAAGCCTACTACACGGAATATGTCCGGGCACGCAGGCGGCAGGATCTGGCCGCGGCGAAGGCCAGCCTGACCCGCCTGCTGGAGATCGAACCGGGCCATGAGCTGGCGCAATCCAGCCTGCAGGAAGTCGATACCATTCTTCTCCGGGAGCGGGCGGAAAAAACCCGGTAGAGAACCTCAGCCTACAATGCGTGTCTGCAGTCCGCTCGCTGCCACCACCTACTGCGCGAAAGCAGGATACCGGGTCGCCAGCTGGCGCAAGTGAGCGAGCGCCTGGCCGTTGCGGGGATCCAGCGCAAGGGCCTTCAGGAATGACAGTCGCGCCGACTCCCGGGCACCTTGGCGCATGCTTGCCACACCCTCCCTGACGAGATGGTCCGCCCGCGTTTCGATCGAGCGCCGCAAGGCTTTGGTCCGGTCGTTGTAGCGCGGTTCGGCGGGCCGGATGGTGGCAAGAATCTTCCACTGCACCAGCGCACCTGCCGGATCGCCTTTCTCTTCCAGAGCGCGCGCCAGCCGCTCTCTTTCCACGATCGCCGGATTCTCGACCGGCGAGCGCTCGGGTGAGTGGACGCATCCGGACAGGACCGTGCCCGCCAACATCATGGCAAGCAGGTGGCACCACGCGCGGCACGTCACTTCAGATTCTCCTCGGTAAAAACCCGCAGGCTACCGATGAAGGCATTCATGTCGCGATTGCCATATATCATGGTCCGGCGCAATCGGAACGGATTGCCAAAAGCGGGATTCCCCCCCGCGCTGACTGTCACGCCCGCACCGTAACCCGCACTCCGTACCCGGTCGACCACGACGTCGTTGCTGTCACCGTACGGATAGGCGAACGTATGCAACGGCAGTCCGAGCGCTTTTCCGATCTTCTGGCCCGAAACCCTGAGTTCCTCATCCACCCGCTTGCGATAAGCCTCGTCACCTTCGTCGGACAACCGCAGAGCCAGTGAGAGATGGGTCTTCGAGTGGGGCTGGATATCCACCAGTCCGGAAGCGGTCATTTCCTTCATCTCCTTCCATCCCAGCGCATCGCGCGCACCGATGAAATCTGAATAGACGAAGAGCGTGGCAGGAAAACCATACTTCTTGAGGATGGGATAGGCGACGTCGTAGGCAGAACGATAGCCGTCGTCGATCGTGATGGCAACCGCCCGCTTGGGCAGCACCGCCTGCCCCTTAAGGAAGCCATGGACGTCAGACAGCGGGACTACCCGGTATCCGTGCGCATGCAGATAGGCCATCTGCGCCTTGAAGTCCTCCGGCGTCACCACCATCTTCGATCGGTTCGGGCCGAACCGGTGGTAACAGAGAATCGCTAGCGTCTGGTAGCCCGAAGTATGCACACCCACGGGATTGGGGTGCACCAGCGGAACGACGACCTCGCGCCCCGGCTCGATATTGCCGGCTCCGTTGAAATCGGCGATGACCCACCCTTTGCCGCCATCGTGCAGATAAGTGCCTGCCAGCGCCTCCCAAGTGTCTCCGGGCCCCGCGGTATGCACCACGTACTCCTCCCCCCGGATAACACCGGACGAGACCCGGGGCTCGGGCTCTCCCGGTACACTGGCACAGCCTCCCAGCACTACCGGCAGCAGGATCAGCAGGATCGTCAGGCGGCGCTCAGCTTTGGCCATGTGAATCCTTCGCATCCATTCCTTGGGTATGCGTCTCGCCGGCTTCCTGCAGAGCCTGCGCCATGTCATCGAACGACTGGAACACCTCTCCGAACTCGTCCTTGCGCGGTTGCGCGATGCGATAGCCGGCATTCCCCTTCCTCAGTTCGTCGAACGACTTGCGCAACACCTTCAGAGGACTGGAGATCGCGCTGGCCAGCGCGTAGGCCACGACCCCCGCGGCGAGGACGGTCACGACCATGAGCAGCAGCATGGTCAGGACGATCTGCCTGCTGAGCTCTTCCAGCGGATCGCCGCGCATGCCGAGATGAATGCGGCCAATCTCCCTGTCACGAAATACCACCGGCGCCTCAAAGTCCATCATCGGACCTGTCCCCACCTCGTAGCGCTGTATGGATACGTCGCCCATGCTTCCGATCGGTTCGCCGCCCTCTATCTTCTGATAGGGCAGCCCGACCTTCTCGGGCAGGCTGTGCCCCCTTACGATGCCCTGGGCGTCCACCAGGCTGAGATAGCCGAACTGCTGCCCGATCATCGCGTCCTGGATGAATATCTCAAGGAAGATCCAGTCCTCGTTGTAGACTTTCTCGGCGCTTTCCGCAGAGATGAAGCGTACCATGGAGCTGCCGTACTCTGTCGCCTGCTGGATGATATTTGCGTACTGTCGCTTGTGCAGCCACGTTGCGCCGATGATGAGGGTGATCGACACGATGAGCGTCATGATGAAGGTCCACTTGACGCGCAGCGACAAGCCTCTGGGCTTCGCTTCCTGGTCAGCCAGGCGCGCTTCATCCCGCGCATCCACCAGGGCCTCGGCCAAGTCCTGGCCGCTCTGGAAGCGCTTTTCCGGGTCCTTCTTGAGCAAGCGCTCGATGATGAGTTTCACCGGGCGCGGAACAGCCGGCACCAGCTGGTCGACCGGCGCCGGCTCGGTCGTGGTGATCTTCAGCAGCAGCGTGGCGATGGTGCCACCTTCGAACGGCTTCCTGCCCGTCACGAGCTGGTAAAGCACGATGCCAACGGAATACAGGTCGGAACGCGCGTCTACCCTCCTTCCCAGCGCCTGCTCGGGTGACATGTATTCCGGAGTGCCGATGAACTCACCCGCCTGCGTCAGGCGGGTCCTTTCCGGATCCTCGACGTGGGCAATGCCGAAATCCGTGATCTTTACCGTGTTGCTCCCCTTGGCGCAAATGATGTTGCTGGGCTTAATGTCGCGATGGACGATGCCCCTGCCATGGGCATAGTGCAGGGCTTTCGCCAGTTGGATGCCGATGGCGAGATCGTCCCGCAGGGAACGGTCCGGTGTCGACTTCATGTAGCTGTCCAGGGGCTCGCCCTCCAGAAGCTCCATCACGATGTAGGGGCGGTCATCCACCTCGCCGATATCGTAGATGGTAACGATATTCGGATGCGACAGCAGGCCCACGGCTCTCGCCTCCGCGAGGAAGCGGGAGCGATACTCCTTGTTCGCGCAGCGCTCCTCCAGCAATACCTTGATGGCCAAAGGACGATCGATGTTCGGGTCGTGCGCCTTGTACACGACCGCCATGCCTCCTCTTCCGAGTTCTTCGAGAATCCTGAATCGACCGATCTTCTCCAGCATCAAAGCCCCTTCCTCGATATGCCGCTCCATCCCAACCGCGGGCGCGCTCCCGTGGCAGCCGCACCGCCCATGGACGCAAAAAGGGGTCTAGTATAGCTCCAAATCAAAAGGATATGGATGTGCCGGAATGTGCATTGCGTTTCCTGATGGAGAAACTCGACACGCGAGGATAAGGGGAATGGGGCACGGTACGGGGGCGGCTTCGGATGGATTTCATATACAGCCTATTGATGGACCCAGGCTGCCGAATTGGCATGGAAGATACGGAAGTCGCTACATCGGCAGGAACAATCTCCCTTTCACACCATGCTTCACTCAAGGCAACTATTTCCCCGGTCAGGGGATCCTCGTGTTTATCGAAGCTGGAAGTTCTTTTACCGGAAGGATGCCCTGCAGCAGACTATGCCCCCGCAAGGCTGGCGGTAAACTCATCTTTGCATAATACCGACCAGTCGAAACCCGAGCGCCTGGATTCATCCTCGAGTGCAGAGAGCAGTCGGGCCTCGACAGAGGAGTCAAGGGAAAGAAAACCCGCAACATCGCCATCGATGCCGGGACGTATCAACCCCAGAATTCCTGCATCAAGGCAGATCTCCCGCTGTCTGGAATGGTCACCATTATCCAAAAGAGATATAGCCGATTTGCCATCAAGCAGCGGTGGTGGACCTTCAGCACTTGAAAGCAGAACTACTTGCCCCTCCAGCCACCAGGGAAAAGCTGGCTCATCGAATAAACGTACGGCGGTTTTTGCCTGACGCGTGGAGATCAGCACGGCGTTGGAAGGGATGCGATCAATAAGTTTTTGGACGCGATCGATCAATCCTCGTTTGCTCACAGCGCGAACAAGATCCTCATTAAGCGGTGACCAGTCTTCGGATGTAACACCAGCTTCAGAGGTGCCAAAAAATGTGACGCGTGCTACGGAAGCAAATGAACGGGCCATCATTATGGCGACATCGCTTGGCACTCCACCATCCACCGGCTCAGGAGTTTGCTTCCAACCTATCAGCGTTATAGTGCCGATCGCCGGCAGTAGCGGAACGAGCTGCTGGTTCAAGCCTTTCGGGTCGCGACAAATCGCAATGGTTGTTCTAGTCATGGTCCCGCTACTTCAGG
>CAZYYR010000179.1:2229-5194 GCA_964651465.1 uncultured Nitrosospira sp. | reverse complement strand
CTGATGGTGGTCGTGGCTGTCATGGCGGTGCTTGCTTCTGCGGCGATACCGTTGCACGAACTTACGCTGAAGCGCGAAAAAGAGCAGGAGCTCCGGGTCGCGCTGCGCCAGATCCGGGGCGCGCTCGACGCCTATAAGGAGGCGGTCGCAGATGGGCGTGTCGCCCGGAAAGCGGAAGAGTCGGATTATCCGCGCAAACTGGAAGATCTGGTTAAAGGCGTGCCGGACCTCAAGAATCCGGAAAAGCGCCAGATCTATTTCCTGAGGCGGCTGCCGCGCGACCCCATGAATGAAGATTCTTCCCTGCCGGCTGCCGCAACCTGGGGCAGGCGTGCTTACCAGAGCCCACCGGACGATCCGCAGGAGGGCGATGATATTTTCGACGTCTATTCCCGCTCTCCGCAGATTGGCCTGAATGGAATTGCCTACGATCAATGGTGAGATATCGTGGTTTTACCCTGGTTGAACTGCTGGTGGTGATGGCAATCATTGCCACTCTGCTCAGCATTGTTGCGCCCCGGTATTTTCATTCGCTGGACAAGTCGAAGGAAACGGTACTGCGCCAGGATCTGAATATCATGCGCGACGCGATCGACAAGTTCCATGGCGATACGGGAGCCTATCCCGAAAACCTGGAAGAGCTGGTGGAAAAGCGGTATCTGCGTTCGATTCCCGTGGATCCACTGACGGGAAGCGCGGAGACGTGGGTCACGCTTCCTCCCCCCGAGGGCGCCAGCGGCGTATACGACGTTCATAGCGGTTCGCAGGAACAGGCGAAAGATGAAACTCTTTATGGCGACTGGTAGCGGCTTCGGGCACCGGCCATTCAGGGAAAGAAAGGCGCATTCGAGCGTGCATTCGGGCCGAAGCGGTGAGAAAGGTTTTACCTACATCTGGATGATGTTCTCGGTAGCGCTGATCGGTATCGTGCTCGCGGGAGCGGGACAGGTATGGCGCATCGAAGCCCGGCGAGAGAAGGAAAAGGAGCTCATGTTCGTGGGAGAGCAGTTCAGGCGCGCGATCGGCTCCTATTACGAGAATTCTCCCGGCATGCCCAAGCGGTATCCCGATTCGCTGGAAAAACTGCTGACGGATAAACGCTTCCCCGTTGTTACGCGGCATTTGCGCAAAATCTTCTTTGATCCCATGACAGGGAAAGATGAGTGGGGGCTGATCCGGAGACCGGGGATCGGCATCGTGGGGGTGCATAGCCTCTCGGTACAGGCGCCACTGAAGCGGGCCAATTTTATCGAGCGCTATGCGGAGTTTTCGGACGCGAAAAGCTATCGTGACTGGAAATTCACCTACCTTCCCGGCGATCCTGGCGGCGCCCCTCAGCCGCAGCCAGGATCGGGCCCACAGCCGGATTCCGGCCTGCCCGTCCCGGACCCCTCAGCCCAGCCGGGATTTCCTCCGGCGCAACCGGAACCCGGCGGTCAACCGGGACTGCCCCACCCTGAATCGCAGGCATGGCCCGAAACCCCCGCATCCTCGTCCTCACCCTTCTCTTCTCCCTACTCCTCCTCCTCGACTGAACAGCCTGCGGAGTCCGGTTCTCCGTTCGGTTCGCTGCCCTGAGGTTCGCTGCCCCTGGAACTTGCTGTCCTGAGCCGGAACCAGACCGGATGGAAAGGCTGCTGAGCGCACCTCTCGACGACGCCTGATACCTGTCATCGTTCAAGGTGCGGGTAAGTTGATCCGTTCAGCCTACATGCAGATTCATCGATCTGACATCCAACCTTAATGTTTCTGTCACGCATTGCCATAACAATAGGCACTCTCTCGAAACTGGCGTGAATGGCTGTCGCCAGACATAAAAAATAGACCCGGGGTACAGGAAACATGAGGGGGACGATCACGCTGACCGAGCGCGAGATGGAATACCTGTTTCGCATCATCGATTCATCCACTTCCATATTCCAGCGCCACCAGTTTTTTCTATGGGCGCAGGGCGAGGTCCAGAGTCTGCTGCCGCACGGCATGCTCGTGTGCCTGTTCGACGAGGGATCGGGCCAATCCATCGGCGTAGAAAAGTTCAGCCGCACCTACATCAGCGAAACGGCATTCTCCGAGTTGTGCCGCCCGGATGGGGGAGTCATCTTTCGCGTCATGGCGGCCTGGAATGCCGGAAAAAACCAGCCCTTGCTGCTGTGCCCGCACCATCCTCACGCGGTCGTGTACAAGCATTTCGCCAGCGATCTGGCCAAGGAGAACCTGGAGCGCATCGCCGCACATGGAATGTTCGACGCCAACGGGAGGACGAGCAGCCTGTTCGCATTCACCCAGATTTCAGGCGCATTGACCGAGCGCCATGCCTACTTTCTCGAACTGCTCATGCCTCACATGCACATGGCGCTGGTGCGCATGCTGTTCCATGAACGTGATCACAAGCGCGGAACGGCAGGGGGAAAGGGCAGCAAAAAACTCATCACCGACCGGGAAAAGGAAGTCCTGCGCCACGTACAGGCGGGAAAGAACAATGATGAAATCGGTCTTCTCCTCAATATCAGTCCGCTTACCGTCAAGAATCATATCCAGAAAATCCTGCGCAAGCTGAATGTCAACAACCGCGCTCATGCCGTGGCCAAGGCGATGGCACTCAGGATCACCCCTTGAATGCCCTTGGAGCCCCTTGAAACCTCTCTTGTAATAGGGAAAAAGGACTACATAAACCTCGGCCGTGTTTCATGAGGGCTTAACGAGCGCGGCATATAGTGCCAGCATCCGGCAAAAAAAATGATGCAGACGCCGGGTCACGGATCAAAGCCAAACCCGTTGCGAAGCGGGGACGGAAAGCTGCGGGTCTACGCCTGTGCGAAGACGGCCGAGTTGCTCCAGGGGGGGATGATTCATGGAAAGCGTTCAAGGGTCCAGAAATCCATGTGTCAGCCCGAAAGGTGCAACTCGTTAATCAAACAGGGATGATCCGCAATGAAAACACACTTCAAACTCAAGGCGCTCGCCG
>CAZYYR010000179.1:0-2129 GCA_964651465.1 uncultured Nitrosospira sp. | reverse complement strand
ACCGATGAGAATGGCGCAAGCGTTGCCGTACCGACTGATCCAACCAGTACTTACTTCGGTGCGATTGGCTCTGGGGTGCCGGTACCAGGTGACACCTGGATGCTGAAGACTACCGCTGACACTACACAACCTTTAGGTACTGAACAGAACTTCTGGTTTCTGACCACGGCCGCAGGGGCGGCGTTCACCCAGGTCGTCAAGACACCATTCGGCGTGGATCTGAACGGTGACGGCGTGATTGGTGCCGGCGAATTCAGCAAGTTCAGCCTGAGCGAGAACGGCATTCTGACTTTCACCAGCCCGGTACCGGAAGCGGAGACCTGGGCCATGATGCTGGCCGGCCTGGGCCTGCTCGGCGCGATGGTTCGCCGCCGCAGCGCCTGACAATCCTGTTTTGCGGATACGTGTCCTGGCTCTCTCTGAGCCAGGACAGGGGCACTCACGACTATTCAAGAGGAATCAAAAATGAAAATGAAGCTGAGCAAGATTGCATTGGCCATCGCGGCACTGGGCACGGCCCCGGTTGCTTTCGCACTGACCCCCGCCCAAGTTAATGCGGGGCCCACCACCTACGTGTGGCTGTCCGGCGCATCCGCGCCTTCCAATGCTGTGTTCCGCAGCGTCATGTCGCTGTGCAACGGCCTGGCCGGCAATGGCGGCACCAATGACGCGCACATGTACCTGGAAGGAGCCGGCGCCGAACCCGGCAAAAGCAGCGGCGACCGCGTCGCCTACGCTTGCACCATGAGTTCCGCCGCCGGTTCGCTGGCAGGCAGGAAGGTGGTGGTCTATCACACAGTCGAAGGCGGGTCCTTCAATTCTTACGCCCCCCACCTGAGCATGGCGGGCGAACCCAATCCCAACGGTTACCTGCCGGGCAACCTCAGGCGCATCAACGATTTAAGGCTGCTGGGCGCGGGCGGCAAGTGCGCCGCCGGCGGCGGTGCCACCACCAATGTCACCCTCAATGGCGTCTCCTACCCCATCGGGCGCTACAACAACTGCACTGACACCATCACCAAGACTTTCACCACGGCAATCAAGGGCGACGCCTCGGCCAAGGCCGGAGAAAGCTATCCCGACGGCGGCTTCTCCGACACCGAGTATTCCATCAACCAGCAGAACCTGGATATCGGTCGCGATCTAGGTTCGCTGGGGGAAGAGGTGGCGACCAACATCGGCCAGGCTTTTGGCGTGGCGGTGAGCTATCCGTTGTACCACCAGCTGCAGAAGAATGACGTGGCGGCGGGATTGCTGGCCTCGACCTGTGACGACGGCTCGCCCACCTCGCCCATTCTCACCCCCGCCTGCCAGCCCAGCCTGCCAGCCCAGCGCTATACGGCGATTGCCAACAGGGATACCGTAGGGTTCATCGACGGCAGCCTGTTCGGCGGTGCCCCCGGCTCGATCGTCAATCTTGCCCGGCGCGTTCCCACTTCCGGCACTCAGTCCGCTTCCAACTTGCGTTTTCTTGCCAAACCGTGTGCGCCAGGCGCGCTGGAACCGGCGCGGGTCACCGACAGCACGCCGACCGTGGTGATCACCGAGCAGTCCAGCACCGGTGGCGTGAAGAGCGCGCTGAACGCGGCCACCGGCGCGGGCCAGTTCGGCCTGGGCGTAGTGTCCATGGAAAACACCCCGGCGCCGACCGCCACGGCCGACCGCTGGGCTTTCGTCAAGCTGGATCGCGTTTCCCCCAACACGGATGCGCAGCAGCGCGCCGAAGCCATGGACGGTTCCTACTCCCTCTGGTATGAACTGGCTGCATTCACGGCGGCCGGCTCCATCAGCCCCGCCAGCGCTGCCGGTGCGGAACTGATCGCTGCGGTCACCGCCACCCTGGGTGAGAGCGACCTGAAAGGCATCTTCGCCACCCCGGTTGCCGGTTCCAGCGGCCCCACCTCCAAGGGCATGCGTGCCGGCAACTCCTGCCAGCCTGCGATCCAGTAGGCGGCGCGCTCGCCGGACGGTGCAATGCCGTCCAACCTCTGCGACAGGGACAGCCCGTTCGGGCTGTCCCGTTTGTGCTTGTGGAAAACGAA
This sequence comes from uncultured Nitrosospira sp., assembly GCA_964651465.1. GTDB lineage: Bacteria > Pseudomonadota > Gammaproteobacteria > Burkholderiales > Nitrosomonadaceae > Nitrosospira. Next base: position 87 of record CAZYYR010000179.1, on the reverse strand, counting down.
TCAGTTATTCAGTTAGTTGAACTTCAGTCGGGTCGCGTCTGTGCGAATGATCAATAGAATGTTGCGGGCAGTCCGCATGATGTGCCT
>CAZYYR010000178.1:0-5242 GCA_964651465.1 uncultured Nitrosospira sp. | reverse complement strand
TCGTCTGGATACGCTCCAGTCCATGGTACAGATCTGCGTCAAGTTTCACGTGCTTTCCCTTCTTCCAGAATTAACCCGACCGGGCTTCAGACGTAATCGGCAGCCACTGGTTCAGCCGGTTTGCCGGTAAAGATCTGCCATCGCCGCCGCGACGGCGAATTTCGACCAGTCCCATATTTCCCAGCTTGCTGCGCAGTTCATGCATGGAGTTTCGGCAGAAAACCAGTGGCACATCGTTTCGGTTGGCTTGCAGCTTCAAGGCGTTCGATACGCTGTGGCTGACATAGTCGTACAATATGACTATCAATTCCGCGTCGCCTGGAATCGTACGTTTTGAGGATCTTGCCCTCCGGCCGTCCCAATGTTCAATGTGCGTCAAGCCGTGCGCCCGCAGTTCGCGCCTCAAGGTTTCGACGTAATCTCCGCCGATGATCAATGCTGTCATGCTGGCTCCCTAACGCTATATTCATTCCGCTGGCATGCCGTGCACCGGCGGTGTTTATTTCTGATAAATCTGGTCAAATGTACCGCCATCGGCAAAATGAACTCTGTGGGCGTTTTTCCAGCCGCCAAACGCTTCATCTACCGTGAAAAGTTTAATGGAGGGGAACTGGCTGGCATATTTGGCGGCAACCTTCGTATCGGTGGGCCGATAGAAATTTTTAGCCGCTACGTTCTGGCCCTGTTCGGAATAGAGATACTTGAGGTAGGCTTCGGCGACATCACGGGTCCCTTTCCTGTCCACCACCTTATCCACGATCGTGACCGGCGGCTCCGCCAGGATACTGATAGAGGGCGCCACGATCTCAAATTTGCCAGTGCCGAGTTCCTTTATCGCCAGGAAGGCTTCGTTTTCCCAGGAAATGAACACGTCACCGATACCACGTTCCACAAAAGTGGTGGTCGATCCCCGCGCCCCGGAATCCAGTACGGGAACATTCCGGTAGATACGAGCAACGAACTCTTTCGCCTTTGCATCATCTCCGAATCTACGCTTTCCATACTCCCATGCGGCCAGATAATTCCAGCGTGCGCCTCCCGATGTCTTCGGGTTTGGGGTGATGACCGACACTCCGGGTTTGGCCAGGTCCTCCCAATCCTTGATATTTCGCGGGTTACCCTTGCGTACCAGCAATACGATGGTCGAGGTGTAGGGTGTGCTGTTATGGGGCAGGCGCTGCTGCCAGTCGGCCGGGATCAGCTTCGCTTTTGCTGCGATCTCATCGATGTCGTTGGCCAGAGCCAGCGTGACCACGTCAGCATCCAAGCCATCGATGACGGAACGTGCCTGTTTGCCGGAACCGCCATGAGACTGCTTGATGGCTACTTTTTCACCGGACTTGTTTTCCCAATACTTGGTGAATAACGCGTTGAATTCCTGATAAAGCTCACGTGTCGGATCATAGGAAACATTCAATATCGTTCTGTCCGCCCATGCGGTGCTGCCACTCATAAAAGCGATTGCCAGGCCCGCAATCAGCCATGTCTTGATTTTCATTATCTTCCTTTACCGAGGTCGTCGAGTTAAACTGCGGGGCTCATCAAAAAGCACTGAGCATTACTTCTACGTAAAAAAAATCGGAACTGCCGGGGCTCCTGCCAAGCACTGCCACCTGCCTGTTGCGCGTGAATTCGCCTGTAGTGAAATGCGAGTATCCGACGGTGGTATCGATATGTTTGCCAAGCTTGTAGCGCGCCCGGATATCGAACGCATGACCCAGGAAGTCGCCGCTATTGCCGGAGGGATCGCGGTTTGAGCTGCCGCCGAAGAGGTTATTGAATCGATCCGTGTCGCTGGCCAGCCAGAAAAAATTGTATCCGCCATCGATGCGCAAATCCTTGAGCGGCTGGAACTCGACCTTGATCTTGGGAGCCTTGATGTTCTCGAAGATGATGTAATCGTCTGCCGACCAGGGCCGCGAAAAACCGAAAAAACGCTCGAAGCGGTTGTTTACGTTGTCATTGGGATTGCGATCACCGGTGGCATAGCCGTAGAAAGCGCTGATGCGCGGCTTCCAGGCATGCTTGATGGTATAGCCCACTTCAGTGATATAGGCGTGGGCTCGATGCTCCTCCCCCCCCTGCCGGCCGAACTGATAGAGCAGGTTGAAGTCGTAATCCAGTCCGGTATCGCCTATCTTTCCATAGGCCCGCAGCGCAGGCGAATGGATATGGCGGTCGATCTGGCCGGTCTTGCTGCCGTCCTGCACAAGGCCCATGTAGTAGGGCTGGATGGTGATGAAGTCCGACCATTTGCGCCAGTGGCCGATGGCACCGTAAAACCACTGGTTCTCGATACGTTCGTCAAATTCGGTTATAAGCCGTTTGACAGGCTGATACGCCCACATATCGACTTCCCAATCATTGGCTTCCTGCCCCAGATTGATGCGAAAGCCTTCAAAAGTATTGGTGGTATTGCGCCACTCGTTACGGCCGATCAGGCGCCGATCTACGGCTTCGTAGGCCATGCGGCCCACCCGCACTCGCAGCGGGCGCTGCTGTTTCCGGTCGTCCTCGCCTAACGCACCCTTGAAATAGAGTTCCCCATATGCCTGAATCAGCTCGTAATCATTGAAATCCCGATCGTCATGCGGAAAATTGCCGTTATAGCGTCTGGAATCCTGGAACTCGACTGCCCCGCGTAGCGGGTCCAGTATTTCCCTGATGCCGACATAGGCGCGTGAGCGAAGCAGAAAGGGCTGGTCGAGTCGCAGTTCATTGCGCCGAATATCATTGCTGCGAAACTCGTAACGCGTCCGATGCTGGAGACCGACATCCAGCCAGTCGATGTTCTTGAACGCCTCGATACCGGTTTTGCTGAGCGTGCGCACATAGCGCGGGGGATCCGACTCCGGTTGAGTGCCATAACTGCTGGAAGGTTTGAAATAGCTTGCAGGTTTTGCGTCCGCTTTATTCTCTGGCTCTTTTGCAGCACTGGAACCGCTCTGCATCGACTGGTCGGCCGCGGTATTTTTATCCGTTTGAATCTCTTTCCTCTCTATTTTCGTCTCCTTCATCTCAGGCCCATCGGCTGCCGCCTGACCCGTACTGACCGGTAATATGACGATTGCTGATATAACCGTCATCCGCGCGTAGAATTTCATTTCTCTCTCCTGTAACGCCCCTCCGGTTGTCCGGTCAGGCACCTCATATTCTTCGTTTTATGAGCCACCTCCAATCGCATGGTCGGTGCATTCATGAACCCCGCCCGTTATTTTCCGGTACCCGCGGTACCGGAACCTTGAGGACTCACGCGAATTTTTTCCCGACACTCGATCTGCATGACTTTCCCGTCATGGATCATCACCTCCACCGATCCATATTCGATATTGGCAATGGCGTACAGGATCTGCTGTTTGATCTCTCCTGAAATCCGTCTTCCAGATTGCTCCACAGTGAGGTATTTTCCCTCCGTACGGGCTCCGCTGTTGCTGGCAGACATCGATCCTCCAGAGATAAACAGAATACAGACAGGCGCAACATTAACAGCCGATTTTTATAATTTGAACTAATAACATTCGATTTGCTTATCTGTTTTTTTCATATGAATCCTCGCTTTTTCTTCGGCGACGAGGGAAGTGGTTGAGCATGTGCTGGACAAGGGACAAGGGACAAGGGACAAGGGACAAGGGACAAGGGACAAGGGACAAGGGACACGCGGCGCTGGCGGTTGCTTTCAAAGGCGCATGTCAGCGAAAGTGCGAATCAGATATCGAGAATCAATGAGAATGCTTTACCTATGGTAGTTTTGCATGTCGGCGCATACCCGGGTCAACCGAAGCGGACATACCGGCTTCTCTGATACAGGTACACGGGCAAAGAGCGATATTGCAATACCCAGGACTGAGAGACGGCTGGACGAAAAACGGAAGGTTTTATCACGCCACGTCTGTTGATCATTGATGAAATCGGTTATCTGCCGATTGAGCGACTGGGAGCCAATTTGTTCTTCCAGCTCATAAAATCCCGGACGCACTATACGGAAGTCGTCTGCATGGCATGTCCCTTCATGTAGCCGCTGCCCGGAGTACTGTCCAAACGCTGGCCAATCTGGGAAAATGCCGGCTCACCATAACGCTCCAGCCTTGGCACGAAGCCTTGGTATCTGGTTTTTATACGTAACCAGTACGCACGTTCGAGAACGAGGTTGTCAATGGGAATGATTTCGCGAAAAGAACAACATAACGTCAACAAATTGCACAAGCGGTTGAGGCGGCTTGTCGGCATGGCCATCGCGGATTTCGGCTTGATCGGGCCAGGTGATCGGGTGATGGTATGCCTTTCCGGCGGAAAGGACAGTTACGTGCTGCTCGATATTCTGCGCAATCTCCAGGCGCACTCGCCGGAATCTTTCGAGCTGGTGGCGGTCAATCTTGACCAGAAGCAACCTGGTTTTCCCGAACATGTCCTGCCCGGATACCTTTCCGCCATCGGCATGCCCCACCGGATCGTGGAGCAGGATACATATAGCGTGGTGAAGCGCCTCATTCCGGAAGGCAAAACCACCTGCAGTCTATGCTCGCGCTTGCGGCGGGGCGCCCTTTATCGCGTTGCAGGGGAACTGGGTGCGACCAAAATCGCTTTGGGGCATCATCGTGACGACATTCTCGAAACGCTGTTTCTCAATCTGTTCTATGGTGGCAAGCTTAAAACCATGCCGCCCAAGCTGGTGAGTGACGACGGGCGCCATATCGTGATCCGCCCCCTGGCGTACTGCAAGGAGAAGGATATTGCCGCTTATGCAGAAGCAGAGAATTTTCCCATCATTCCCTGCAACCTTTGCGGTTCGCAGAAAAATCTCCAGCGTCAGGCGGTGAAGGAGATGCTGCAGCAATGGGACCGGAAATTTCCGGGCCGGCTGGAGACGATGTTCACCGCACTGCAGAATGTCCAGCCATCGCATCTGGTCGATCCCGTGCTCCACGACTTCAAGGAAATCAGGACGGCCGACGGCCCTGTTCCCGATGGCGACAAGGCGTTCGACCCGGAAACGTTCGAACTGGGGGTGGAGGAGATTCTGGGGCAGAGCAAAGCGTTCACCGACGCGATAAGCTCCTGATGCCGATGAGAGAGATCGTATCGTCCCTGACCCTGCTCGCTGTGGCAGGCCTCCTCGCTGTTGCCTCGTCCGTTCATGCAGCGTTGCCGGTAAGCGACGGAGAAAATTCCCTGCCATCGCTGGCGCCTCTGCTTAAGGACATCACGCCGGCAGTGGTCAACATCTCTGTGCTGACGCGTTCCG
>CAZYYR010000177.1:0-5246 GCA_964651465.1 uncultured Nitrosospira sp. | reverse complement strand
CCTTTACGGATAAACCGGTGGATCAAACGAAAAATTTGTCCATGATTGAATCATCATGGGTTTTTCTGCTGCCACGAATTTCTTCTGCTTCCCAAACCTGCCCATAAAAGACGAGGCCGGAATATTTATTTCAAGAATGCTTGATTATTACATTTACCGGAGATATCTGCTTCAATCTTCAATCAATTTCGGCAACGAAAACTTGGGAAAACTATCTTAAGCATAAGATATATTGATTTATCTGGTGATTGACCTATCATTAATCATTCATTGCGGAGGCGACGGATGATTCCGAATGGAGAGAAAGCGCTTTTCTCTCGAACCGTTAAAAGCGTGGAGCGCTTTTGTCTTCGACCCGCAGGTTAGATGGATGCGTTAGCGGTAAGTTGTCCGGCAAACATCAGCACTGCATGGATGAGCGGAGAGTCGTTCCTTGGGCGTGGTATATTATCCAACCATGAAAATCACGATTTTCCATGCTGGGACGATAACAATGAAAACGTCAAAATTAAAGCTTTTAACCCTCGCCGCTTTTCTTCCGCTGCTCTCTATCACGTCATACAGTCAGGCGAAAGAAGAGCCGTTGGAGATCATCACCAGCACCTATAGCCGGGTGTTGGTGCAGGCGAACAAGGATGGGCCGCGAGTGGCAATCGGCAAACAAGAAGCCGAGGCAAGCGCTTCAGGCAAGGAAGCAAGTCACTGCAAGCTGGACAGCCAGTCAAGTTCTGCCAGAGGCTATGCGAAAACCTCCGTCAGCAAGCTGAATGACTTAGGGTTGGAAGTCAATCTCAGAAGCGTAGCTCTCGTGCGCGGAGGATATTTTCTCACCTGTCAACAGGGCGACCCCAAAAAATTTCCTTGTGATACGGGAGGATGTGTAGGAACTACCAGGAACGCCAAAACCGCCAGCGCAAACGTGAGTTCCAGCGCAAGAGTGGAATTTCGCCTTCCTGCGACTGACTCTCCGGGTTACGGGATTAAAATATCAAAGTCAGGCTCAAGCTCGGATGACGTGGTCGCAACCTTGACAGATACAGAGGGCAAAGAAATCAAATTGAATGAGTCTGAGGGTGAAGATCCGGTTTTAAGCGGAATAAGTGGGGGTAGATACTATCTGATCCTTGATCTTCCGGCAGTTGCCAATAAAAAGGGGCAAGAGCAGGGGGATCTTGATAAATCGGCCACCGTTCGCGTCCAGCTTACCACCCGTTCCACTCCTGAATCCGTCAAGAGCAAGTCCGAGGCTCCCAAGAGCAGCGAGACCGAATCTCCAAGGAGTACCACGCCTGAACCTGCCAAGGGCAGCGAGCCCTGAGTCACTTCAACGGTGGGAATAACAGGCAGTACCAGGACATCGGCGGCTCAGGCCGAAAGTTCTCCTGTAAAAAGGTTGAGGATATCGATACGGTAGCAGAAGTTCTTTCGCGTCGCGAGGAGCGGCTCGCTTCCTTGAAGCACACCGCATCCAGTCACCATCATGGATGAGATGTCACGGATATGACGTTACGGTTTTCAGCATAACCGATCGCCGATGTGCCATATCGGCGATTTCTCTTTCAGCGGCCTTGCCGTTCAGTTCGTTTCGTTTTTCGCAGAGCCCGCTTCCTACGCGGACTCCTTTCTTGCCAGCGAAAGGTTCCCGTCAGCCGTCAGTCCGCCCAAAAAATCCTTGAAACCGGCATCTTTCCGTAGAACCGCGCGGACGTTGATCACCAGGCGCAGATCGCCGCCCTGGGGTCTCAGAAGTTTGAGGTAATTGGGGAAATCATGATGAGCGGATACGGCAACGCCATCGTCACCACGCGCGGGTATAACCCGCAGAACGGGCGGCTCAATACCATCGATGCGCGCAATGCGCTCAACCAGGCGGTGCAATACAACACCTATGGCTACGACCTGCTGGGCAACGTCACGTTGCGCAGGGACGAAGGCAGCGGCAGCGCCAGCGGCGACAGCCTCACCTATGATGCGCTCAACCGGCTGACCCATACCGACAACTGGACCAATGGCGTTCAGACGGTCACTGCCGTGGCCTACGATGCCCTGGGGTATATCGATCCGTCGGGGCATGAGAGCATCGTCCCATTGACGGAGATGACGATAGAAGATCGGAGATGGCAATCCGCGCTGCACAATACCCCCGAACCATTTTATACACTCGGTAGTGACTGGAGCGGCAGTGGCTACGGTGTGCCTTATTCGACGGCGGAGTTTGGGGAGTTTTGCTTCACTGCCACCTCAGCCTGAGGTAACCTCCCGATTCACCGAAATTGAAGCGCAGCCGATTGGCGCCGCGCCGGATCACCGGATTTTTTGCCGCTGGCCGGAACGGTCCCGCGGCAGAACGGGACTGTTCGATTCTGAGGCGGCTTTCCCGGGGAGAGAAAATACGCAATTCATACTCACCCCGGTGGATTTCGCGCAATACCGGGGCGAAAGGCCGGGCCAGGGGTTCACCCACGAATACGCCTTCGCCCGGCCATGCCACGCTCTTCCAGTATGCCTCGATGGCGCTCTCGCCGAGAGCATAGTGAAACATGGCAACGGCGGGCAGCGGGAACTTCTGCACGTGGTTGCAGGGCTCCACCACGGTGCCGTAGCTCGCGGTTGCCCCCGCCTCGAGCCAGCGCAGGCTGCTCATCTGGCTGGAACCCGTCAGCTGTCCGCCCGTGGAAGTCAAATGGTCAGCCAGGGCTCCAGGCTGGAAATCCAGCGTATCGAGTTGCGTCACATTGACGGAGCCGATGAAATAGAAAAGAACATCATGCCGTCCTGTCAGTGCAGCGGTTTCCACGACATCGATGGGAAATACCCCGTCCAGTTCCTTGACTGTCTGCGCGTAGGAGATCGCACGCACACTGCGCGCCTTGTCCGGTGTGATGACGAGGTAGGCGCGGCCCTCCGGGAAGCCATGGTCCGCGGAAACACCCCGGTCGATGAGCGCTTTCACGTCTTCGAAATCGACACCTGCCAGCATCATGGCCGGGCGCATGTGATAATCGGTGAAAGGCTGCACGCTCGGCGAATTGAAATAGGCGCTGGGCTTGGTGGCCCCGCAATTGGATGAACAGTAATCTTCGTCAAAACCGAAAGCCAGCGCCGAGGTCAGAGACATGCAATCGACGCGGTAAGGCAGCGTCCAGGCAACGGCGTAAGCCTGAACATGGGCTGGCGTCAACCGATCGATCTCGCTCTTTAAGTGGTGAAACTCGTCCCTGGAAAAGGCACTGCGGTCAGGCGCGAATTCCAGGTGGATCACGTTGCCCGCGGGAATATGGCGTGCTTTCTGGTAATAATCACCAATTTGCCGCGACAGGGGATCACTGTCATTGACGATGACCGCGACGTCATCGGGTGTCAACCCCGTGCGAGGCAGTTCGATTCGCGTTTGGGCGCAGACCTGCAAAGGAATGTGCCCGAGCAAGACGAGCAGAATGGCGGCGAATCGCAGCAGACGCTTCGTTGCAAGGAAATGGCTGCACTCCACCCCGGGTGTCGCCATTCGATTCATAAAAGGCGTGATGATCCGGATTTCACGGGTTCATGGGAATTTATGACAATGGAACCGATCCATGGAGGCTGAATTGCTGTTCCTGTTGGTAAAACACGTCGTTATTCATGCCATGATAATGAGTCCGGAAGTATGAGTCCACCCTCCTCGATGCTGCCTCTTCATGATTTCCTGCACGAGCGGGTGCCGGGCATGCCAGTGACGAAACTGCTGGTGGGCACAAATCTGCTGGTATTCATTGCCATGCTCGCAGGGGGTGCCGGCCTCTGGCATTCCTCCAATACGGTGCAACTTGCATGGGGTGCCAATTTCGGTCCGGCGACCCAGGATGGACAGTGGTGGCGCCTGGGCAGCGCCATGTTCCTTCATTTCGGCATCCTGCACCTGACCTTGAATGTCTGGGCGCTCTGGGATGCGGGGCAACTGGTGGAGCGCATGTACGGCCATGCGCGCTTTGCAGCGATCTATTTCATCAGTGGCCTGACAGGCAACCTGCTGTCGCTCGTTGCCCACAAGGGACTGGCCATCTCCGGCGGTGCCTCAGGCGCGATTTTCGGCATATATGGCGCGCTCCTCATCTTCATGTGGCGTGAGCGGAACAATCTTCATCCACGGGATTTCCGGTGGTTTTTCTGGGGAGCCGCCGGTTTCGCGGCAGCCAGTCTCGCTCTCGGCTTTCTGATTACGGGTATCGACAATGCAGCACACATCGGCGGGTTTGCGACCGGGCTGCTGGGCGGCGTCGTATTTGCGCTGCCGGCCGGCAGGCCTCGGTATTCTACCCGCGGCTTCAATCGGGGACGCGTGTACGGAACAGGTATTTACATCCTTGCCGTCGCCATCCTTGTCAGCCAGATTCCTGACCGTCCCTACAGGTGGAGCGAAGAAGCGCTTGCACGCAGGGAAATCGGGGAGTTCCTGCGCGAGGATGCCGCAATCACCCAAGCCTGGCAGAGTATCCTGGATGAAGCCAGGCAAAACGGGATTTCATTCGAGGAACTGGCAGGTCGTATCGATTCCTCCGTTGGCGATCGTTACGAAGAAAGCTTCGAGGAGCTGTCCCGGCTTCCCTCCGACCCCGCCTTGCCTTCCGCTCCTGCAGTGGAGAGGCTGCGTGACTATGCGGAACGACGCAGGGACGCGTCGCGCGCCCTCGCAGAAGGCCTGCGCACCCACGACGCGAAGCAGATCCGCGACGCTCTGGAAATGGTGAACGAGCGCGACAGTCGCTCTGTGGAGAAAAAACAGCGGTCCAAACCCGACAAATAACATTGCCCCTTCCCTGCCTCATCGGGATGAGGAAGATTCCGCTGCCCGCCCGGGGGCAATCCGGGGAAATGAACCGGCATATCCATTCGCAAGAAAAAGCCCACCACACTTTGACCTCGAGAAACACAAATCATGTCATGCGCTTAAAAATTGAACCTTTTGAAATTAATGACGTCAAATAAGTACCTGTAAAAAAACAGGTAATTATAATTATATGGAATAGGAGGAAAATCGTCATGAAAGCTTTAAAAACCGGGGCTTGCGAGTGGACATTATGCTTTCTGAAAAATTTTCGCAGCGGACCGGAACTGCCTTAAATCTAATCGGTCTAAAAGTTAGACTGGTAGTTTTTGTTTTTAATTTTTGAATTCGCGCGAATTCATGGTTATTTGCAAAAGGAGCTATTTAAAATGGCTACTGCAGTCGAAAGCAGAGTAGGAGACAAGTCGAAGGCAGGCAGTGC
>CAZYYR010000176.1:0-5261 GCA_964651465.1 uncultured Nitrosospira sp. | reverse complement strand
GCGCCTGTCGTCGCGAGGAGCGGGAAGGCATGACGCGTTTTCTCATTCCGCTGGCGATTTTCGTCGTTCTCGTCGGATTTTTGCTGGTCGGGCTGAATCTCAACCCGCGGCAGGTTCCTTCTCCATTGATCGGCAAGCCCGCTCCGGAATTCCAGCTGCAGCAATTGCATGAATCGGACAAGACGCTGACCTCCAGGGATAACCTCGGCAAAGTATGGCTGCTGAACGTCTGGGCTTCCTGGTGCGTCTCCTGCCGCGACGAGCACCCGGTGCTGGTACAGCTCGCGAAGGCCGGCATCGTCCCCGTCTACGGGCTGAATTACAAGGACCAGCGCGATGATGCGCTGCAATGGCTGAGGCAGTTCGGTGATCCCTATACCGTCAGCATTGTCGATCCGGAAGGCAGGACGGGCATTGATTACGGCGTGTACGGCGTTCCCGAGACCTACGTGATCGACAAGGAAGGGTTCATCCGCTACAAGCAGATCGGCCCCGTGACGGTGGAAGCGCTTCAGAACAAGATCCTCCCGCTGGTCAAGGAGTTGCAGGGATAAGCCCGGCGCTCCTCTCCAGTCATTGAATTCATAACCCAGGCCCGCTGACAGGCGGGCGAGTTGATGATGAAAAAGATTGCTTTACTGCTGGTTCTGGCACTTGCGTTTCCATTTGCATGGGCCAAAGAAGCCGCGCCGGTAGCCGAGGATCCCGAGATCGAGCGGCGAATGGTCGCGCTGTCCGAGGACCTGCGCTGCCTGGTATGTCAGAACGAGACCATTGCCGCATCGCGGGCCGATTTCGCCAATGACATGCGGCGCGAGATCCGCGAGCAGATGCAGGCAAACAGGAGCGACAAGGAAATCGTCGATTTTCTCGTGGCGCGCTATGGCGATTTCGTGCTGTATCGGCCGCCGTTCAAATCCACTACTGCATTGCTGTGGATTGGTCCCTTCCTTTTTCTTCTGATCGGTGCGGTTTTCCTGTTTATCTACCTCAAACGCCGCCGACAGCAGATCGAAGAACCCAAGCTGACCGAACAGCAGCTCAAGCAGGCCGAAGCCCTGCTGAAGGATGGGAAGGGTAACAACGCATGACGTCATTCTGGGTCGTGGCAGGCATCTTCATAGTCGGTGCCCTGCTGTTTGTCATCCCCACCCTGTGGAGCAGGCGGGAAAGCGATGGTGGCGTCGAGCGCGAAGCGACCAACATCAATATCTATCGGGATCAGCTGGCCGAGCTCGAAAACGACCTGCGCAGCGATATACTGACGCGCGAGCAGTATGAACAGAGCAAGCGGGAACTGCAGCAACGCATGCTGCAGGACATACCCGACGATGAAGCCGCGGCAGCGACCTTCGACAGCAACCGCAACATCGCCACGATAACCGTCACCGCGCTGGCAATTCCAGTGCTGGCAGTTTCGCTGTATCTCGTGCTGGGCAACACCAAGGCGCTACTGCCGCAGACGGCGCCAGATCATCCACCGATGGCAGCGGCGGAGCAAGGCCATCCGGATTTCTCGTCGGTGATGGACAACCTCGTCGCCCGGCTGCGGGATAACCCGGACGATGCGGAAGGCTGGCTCATGCTGGGGCGTACCTATGCCATGATGCAACGCTTCAATGAGTCGAAGGAAGCCTATGAAAAGGTTCTCGCCCTGACGCCCGACGATGCTGCTGTCATTACGGACTATGCCGATATCGTCGCCATGACGAATGACGGCAGCCTGGTCGGGAAGCCGTGGGAGCTGATCAACAAGGCGCTGAGCCTCGATCCTGCCAACCCGAAGGCGCTGGCACTGGCCGGAACGGCTGAATTCGAGCAGAAAAGATACAAGCAGGCGGCTGGGTACTGGGAAAAACTGCTGGCGCTCGTTCCGCCTTCGGAAGCCGAGCTGATAGAGTCCATCAACAACAGTATTGCGGAAGCGAAATCCCTGGCGGCAGGAAAAGGCAGCCTGATGGCAAGGCAGGATCAATCCCCTGCCCAGCCCCCCGCTGGCGGAAATGCATCGGGGCCGGGATCAGCTTCGGCAACCGGAGCAGCCGCCAGATCGGGCTCCGGTACCGGCACCCTCTCAGGCACCGTGACGCTGAGCCCGGCGCTTGCCGCGAAGGCCTCTCCCAACGACAGCCTGTACATTTTCGCGCGCGCCAAGGTGGGGTCCAAAGCGCCGCTCGCTACCCTGCGCATGCAGGTCAAGGATCTGCCGGTATCCTTCTCACTCAACGATTCCATGGCCAGATCAGGCGTGCAATTATCCAGCTTCCCCGATGAAGTCGTGGTAGGCGCGAGAGTTTCCAGGTCCGGCTCTCCCATGCCCCAGAGCGGCGACCTGCAGGGTTTCAGCCAGCCGGCGAGAGTGGGAGACTCCGGTATAACCTTTGTAATCGATCAACAACTTCCCTGACCGCCGCTTACGAGGCGAAGGCCAGGGGTGCCCGGTTGTGTACCCGCCCGCACCGTGACCCGCGCCCGCCCCCCGCATCCTTTACCCGGCGGCCCTGCCCCGCGGGCGCCCGTGCGCAATAACGAGGAACTACCGTTGACGTTCTTTGCGGCCAGTAGCCATGCGGTTTCCTTCACGACTGAAGGTTTTCACTCCGGATATCACGGGAATCAAATGGTCCTCGCCTGCATTCGAAGGAGTTAAAGAATTAATTTGATGTCTTCCCGATCACAGCTTTAAGCTCTGCCGTAAATCATATTATGAACTTATACAATCGAATTGGAACTGCAGGACGGTACGCAGATTTCATCCAAGAATGAATATCGGTACAAGGCTCATCCAGCTTCGAAGCAGATACAAACTCACCCAGAGCCAGTTGGGAGAATTGTGCGGTGTCTCCAAAGCCGCTGTCTCGGCCTGGGAGAATGGCGTTGCCATGCCTGAGATCAGGAAACTGCTGATCATCCATTCCCGGCTTGCTTTCTCGTTCGACTGGCTCATTACCGGCGAAGGGCAGATGAACCGGACGACCGTCGAGAGCCCAGCCGAAACCCCTGAACGGCGTGTGAAAAACCGCCGCAATCCCCAGCAACATGACAGACGGAAGACGGACAGGCGCGACAACGGCCCTCGCGACAGGCGCAAAGCTACGGACAGCAGCAGCCTTCCCTAGCCCGGTGTCCAGGCCGGCTTCGATTCACTGGCAGTCAATCTGGCTACTGCCGATGCAGTTCGTGGGTAGCCCAGAGGGCAGTTGAAAACAGCAGCAGCGCGCCTGCCTGATGAGCGGCTGCCAATGTCAGGGGAACAACAAGCAGCAGGGTGGAAATACCCAGGCTGATCTGTATGACCAGCATCACCAGCAGCGACGTGCAGGCAAGGCGTGCCGTGCCGTTTATCGGCAGATTCCTCGATTTCAGCCAGAAGACGGGAACGAGAATGGCCAGCACCCAGGCAATCAGCCTGTGGTCGAATTGAACGGTCGCCATATTATCGAAGAAATTCCGGTACCAGGGTTCCAGCATGAATATCTCGGGCGGAATGAAATGGCCGTTCATCAGCGGGAAGGTATTGTAGGCCATGCCCGCCTTGATCCCCGCCACGAAACCGCCTGACAGCACCATGACGAATATCAGGGCAGTCAGTCCGAGGGAAAAACGCCGCAAACCCCGCAGGCGGCTGGCCACCGCTATGGGCGTCCTGTCGGGCTTCAGCAGATCCAGGGCTACCCAGAACATCGCGGCATAGATCACGAACGCCAGCCCCAGGTGGGCGGTGAGACGATACTGGCTGACGTGGGGATTGTCCACCAGTCCGCTTTTCACCATGTACCAGCCCATGCCCCCCTGTAGCGCACCCAGCACGAAAATCCCCGTGAGTTTCAGACCCAGCGGGCGATCGATGGCCTTTTTCGCCAGAAAATACAGAAATGGGAAAAAGAAAGCCAGCCCGATGACACGGCCCAGCAGCCGATGGAAATACTCCCACCAGAAAATGTACTTGAACTCATCCAGGCTCATGCCGGCATTGATCTTCTGGTACTGCGGCGTCTGGTGATATTTTTCGAACAGCTCATCCCAGTCGCTCTGGGTCACGGGTGGAACAGTACCTACGATGGGCTGCCATTCGACAATGGAAAGTCCAGAATCGGTGAGCCGGGTGACGCCGCCGACGACCACCATGGCAAACACCAGGGCGCAACAGGCCAGCAGCCAGATGGCGATGGATTTCTGCATGGCCCGATACTGGTTATCGAGATGTCCGATCGACGATGTATGCGCAAACTGCATGGCTGAAATTCCGGCTACAGATGTTCAGGGTTATTTGGCACGCAAGAGTCTCTGCTTATCGCGTTCCCATTCCTTCTGCTTCTCCGACTCCCGCTTGTCATGCTGCTTCTTGCCTTTGGCAAGCCCGATCTCGAGCTTGATCCTGCCGGATTTATAATGCATATCGAGGGGAACCAGGGTATAGCCGGCCCGTTCAACCTTGCCGATGAGCCGCTTGATTTCCTCGGCATGCAGCAACAGCTTGCGGGTGCGGACAGGATCGGGCGAGATATGAGTGGAAGCCGCAAGCAAAGGACTGATGTGGCAGCCTATCAGGAACAGCTCCCCGTTGCGGATGATGATATAGGCTTCCTTGAGCTGCACCCGCCCGGCGCGGATCGCCTTGACCTCCCAGCCTTCCAGAACGGCACCCGTCTCATACTTCTCCTCGATGAAATAATCATGAAACGCTTTCTTGTTCTGAACGATGCTCATTTGGGAACCCAGAGGAAGAAAAAGGTGAGTTCCACTCACGTTTCGTGTATTTTAACAGATTTCAATACTGTCTCGCTGGCCCGGGGACAGGTATCTTTATGGCTGAAATAGAAAAATCGGTTCTGATCGGTTATTCCGCCAGCCGCATGTTCGCGCTGGTGGACGCGGTGGAAGACTATCCCAAGTTCCTGCCCTGGTGCGGGGGCTCGTCCGTCGAACCACAGAGCGAGACCGTGACCCACGCAACCGTCATGATCGATTACCATCACATCAAGCACAGCTTCACCACCGAAAACATCAGGAACCCTCCCGAACTCATTACCATGACGCTGCTGAATGGCCCATTCCAGAACCTGGACGGGCACTGGCGTTTCATCCCCCTGGCAGAAGACGCCTGCAAGATCGAGTTCCGCCTGCACTACACGTTTTCGCACATTTTTCTGGAAAAACTGGTAGGGCCGGTATTTTTCATGATCGCCAACAGCTTCGTGGAGGCGTTCATCCAGCGTGCGGAAGAGGTTTATGGAAACTCGTGAACCCGATATCGGCGT
>CAZYYR010000175.1:0-5263 GCA_964651465.1 uncultured Nitrosospira sp. | reverse complement strand
ACCCGCCAGCATCAATGCGAGGCGCGGGCGATGGGGATTACCTCCGTCTGCGAAGTATCCGTGGATCAATTCGAGGATCTCGCCAGCAAGGATCCGGCCATACAATATGAAATCTTCAAGATCATGAGTGCAGAAATCCACCACGGACAGGCGCTGTTGCTGTTGCTCGGCAAGCATAATGCCGAGGAACGCCTCGCCGCCTTCCTGCTCGATCTGTCGCATCAGTTCGAAAAACGCAACTGCTCCGCTACCGAATTCACATTGAGCATGTCGCGCAGCGACATCGGCAATTATCTCGGTATCGCCGAGGAGACCGTGTGCCGGATATTCGCCCGGTTTCAGGATGATGGCATCATCAGCAGTGAATACCGCAATATCAGACTCAAAAATCTCGCGCGGTTGCAGCAGATAGCCAATCACAGGACCGGCCAGCACGACGCAGCGGCTCTTCCCATCCAAAACAGATCCGTTTGAGGCGATCCCGGCCATCACGCAGGACGGGTTGCGGGCTGATACTGCGGGAATATACCGTATCGCAGCGATTCGCCTGTCGCTTTCGGCAGAACGTCTTTCATCATCCTTCCGCAGGACAGCATTATCCGGAAAATCCGGATGGCATGCTCTGCGCTCCAATACCCCGGAATTTCCTTCCTTCCCGATAAATCGGGATTCAACCAGGCTCTTCAGTAAAGACGCAGGAAGATGACCTTCGTCAGGATATTTTATCCGGGCGCGGCCTATGATCGCCTATAGATCATCGGGATATGCACATCCGATTATCCTCATTCTGAAGGCAATGTCGTGCGTATAAATGCGATATGCATGAAGCGTCACGCATGGTTTTTTTTCGGCTTTTTGCTATCAGGAAGGAAATAAGATGAAACACGTGTTTGATCGGTTGCACCTGTTCGCCGGCATCGCTGCCGCTTCCCTTGCCATTGTCCTGTCGGTCGGCACACCGCAGGTTTTCGCCCAGGATGCCAGGACTCAGGCGCTGGAACGATCCATCAGGCAGCTGGAGGCCAGTCTGCAGGCCGTGCGGAACGAACTGGAGCAGGTCAAGGCGGAATCGGTACGGGACGCGCAGAAGCTCATCAGAATGGAAGAAAAGTCCGCGGCAATGGAACGCCGGGCTGCGAAAACGGAGGTCACCGGAAGCACGGGCGCAGTGGAATCCGGGGAGGTCCGGTCGCGCAACAAGAATCACATGGTGTTTTTCCGTGGCGGTTATGCCCACATGAATGACCACCGCAACGGCGTATCCATACAGAGCAACGGGCTCGGAGGGGCAGGCGGCCAGGCCGACCGGGATGCCTGGTATATCGGCGCGGGTTTCGACTTCAACCTGACGGATGACGTCTGGGGGTTGCTGCCCAGAACCAGCGTCGCCTCCGAACTGATGTTCGAGTACAAGGAGTTCTCCTCCAGGACGGCGGGCAATGCGCTTCCACCACCGGGCGCCGGCGTGAATGTGAGCCAGTTCACGCTGACTGCGGCACCGAAGATCAAATTCCTGGAGGGTTCGAGGCTTCGGCCCTGGATCATTCCGGCGGGCCTCGGTATTCACGTCATCAGCCCTCCTTCCGAATCCATCACCGTGCTGATTCCAGGCGTCATGTTCGGCGCTGGCGCGGATTACAGAATCTGGAAAGATCTTTTTGTCGGCGTCGATGCCCGCTACCACCTCACGAGCAGGAACGATGGGGTCAAGGTCGATGGCGTGACCGCCGGGGGCTACCTGGGTATCGGTTTCTGATCAGCCGCTGGATGGCTTCGGAACTGGCAATCGTGGAGCGGATAGAAGAAAGAAATGAGAGGCGCTGTACCCCTGTTGTTCATACTACCCAAGGAGAAAAACCATGCATAAACTGTTCATGCTCATCGCTGTGCCGCTGTTACTTGCAGGAGGCGCAGGAAGAATTCACGCTGCTGTCAACATCAATACCGCCACGCAGGAAGAGCTTCAAACGCTGAGTGGCATCACTTCTTCCAAGGCGAAAGCGATCATCGACTATCGTTCGAAAGCAGGAAAGTTCAGGACTGCGGAAGATCTCACCAAGGTGGAAGGCATCGACCCACGCTATCTGGACATGAAGCAGATCTACAGGGATGTCACAGTGAGCGGTCCGACCATTCTGAAAGTGCAAGCGAAGTCCCCGGTAAACTGAAGCCATACAATGATGCAAAAAGTGATGTATAAGGGGAGGCGGTCTTTCCGTTCTGAAAGAATCTTCCATATTCGCTGAAGCGCCGGTTTCCGTGGCGGAAGTCCCGCCACCTCCTGAAAGGGCGGGGCTTCCGCCCTGATCTGTTTGTTCGTCTCTTATCAGTCCGGGATGAACTTCAGTACATTGCCGTTTATGCAATAGCGCTGGTAACCGGGGGGCGGGCCATCATTGAAAACGTGCCCGAGGTGTATGCCTGAGCTCGCGCTGCGCACCTCCACCCGCTTCATTCCATGTGAATTATCCGGATGCAGGGTAACGGCCCCTTCCAGAGGGTCGAAGAAACTGGGCCACCCGGTTCCGCTTTCAAACTTCGTCTTGCTGAGAAAGAGCGTGGCGCCGGTGATGGGATCGACGAATCTCCCAGGCCGTTTCTCGTCGAGATTGGATGCCGTGAAAGGCAGTTCCGTGCCTTTCTTGAAGGCGATCTTGCGTTGCTCGGGCGAGAGGAGGTAAAACCCCAGCCACTTCCAGAAATTGGCTTTTTCGCCGTTATAGCCGGTGTAGCGCGCGACTTCCCGGCCTTTTTCGAAGAGTACGATGGTCGGCGTGGCGAACAGCGGCTTTTCCAGCGTCCAGCCGGAGGGTGCCTCGCTGGTCATGGTTTCGACCACCGGCACGTCGGCTTGCCATTGGCCCAGCACATCCTTGTCGAACTGCCTGCAGAATTCGCATTCTTCCGACTCGAACACGACCAGTTGCCGAACCGGGTCCAGATCCTCGCCCTTCAGCGGCATGGCCGAGGCTGTCGAACTGGATGAGCTGGCCTCCATCCGGGCTTCTTTTCCTTTTTCTGTCATCGAGGGGTATTTCACACCTGTTCCTCCCAGTCCGCAATATCCGTCCGGGTTCTTTTTAAGGTAATCCTGGTGATACTCCTCTGCCGTGATGTAGTTTTGAAGCGGCAGGGTCTCGGTGGTGATCCTGCCATGCCCGGCAGCGGTCAGCGCATTCTGATACACCGACTGGGTGGCGAGTGCGGCGCCTTTCTGATCCTCATCGTGATAATAAATGGCGCTGCGATAGTTGCTGCCGATGTCATTCCCCTGCCGGTCGCCCTGGGTGGGATTATGGTTCTCCCAGAATTTTCCCAGCACAGTATCAAGCGATACCCGCTGCGGGTCGAACGTGACCTTGACGACTTCCGCATGATTGCGTGCCGTGGTTTTGCCGGCACGAAGCTTTTTTTCGTGGTTGAGGATGTCGTAATAACCTGCGTCGGCTCGTTCGCCGCCTGCATAGCCGCTTTCCACGTCGATCACGCCGGGGATTTCTCCCATGCGTTTTTCGGCTCCCCAGAAACAGCCCATGCCCAGTACTACATAATCCGTTTTCCGATGGTCCGGCATCACGATTTTCTCCTTGCCTCCTATAGCCCCTATAGCCTGTGCGATCAGAGCGACCACCATGATACCCGTACCCGCTGCCGCCGCCATTGCAGTTCTCATCCGCTTCATCTTCCGTCCCTGCCCGTGAGCTTGCGCGTTTATCCAGATAGACTTCAGACATTCCCAGGTCATTTTGGTTTCGGCCAGACCCGTTGCTCACCCCCGACCGGGTATTATGCAGGCATTTAGCGAACCAAGCGAACGAGGCGAACGAGGTGAATGCGGTAAACGGCCGGCATTCCAATCATCTTCCTGTCTTCTCGTCCCGGGGCAGGATGGCTTCCCCGGGCAACCGCAGCAACTGTTCCACGGAGCCGAAGGCAAGGAATTGGCTTGAGTGAACTTCGATGACCCGAGCCTGTCATTATCGACCTGATATAATTGCTGTCTCTTTTGCCTGTGAGGTTTTCCCATGTCCCGTTCCATCCGCAACATTGCCATCATCGCGCATGTCGATCACGGCAAGACCACGCTTGTAGACAAGCTGCTGCACCAGGCCGGCTCGTTCGCGGCGCATCAGCATATCGCCGAGCGCGTGATGGATTCCAGTGATATCGAGCGCGAACGCGGGATCACCATACTTGCCAAGAACTGCGCCGTGGATTATGAAGGCGTGCATATCAATATCGTGGACACGCCCGGCCACGCGGACTTCGGCGGTGAAGTGGAGCGCGTGCTGTCCATGGTGGATGGTGTGCTGCTGCTGGTCGATGCGGTGGAAGGTCCCATGCCGCAGACCCGTTTTGTCACTAAGAAAGCGCTGGCGCTGGGATTGCGCCCCATCGTCGTCGTCAACAAGGTCGACCGGCCGGGCGCGCGTCCCGACTGGGTAGTCAATCACACCTTCGATCTGTTCGACAAGCTGGGGGCAAACGAGGCGCAGCTGGATTTCCCGGTGGTGTATGCGTCGGCCCTCAACGGCTATGCCACGCTGGACCTGAAACAGACCGGTGTCGATATGCGACCGTTGTTCGATACCATACTCGAACACGTCCAGGCGCCGGAAGGCGATGCCGATGCCCCTCTGCAATTGCAGATCAGCGCACTGGATTATTCCAGTTTCGTGGGCCGTATCGGCGTTGGCCGCATCAGCCGCGGCAGGCTCAAGCCGGGGCAGGATGTGATGGTGCTGGCTGGTACCCCGACGGGTACCAAGGCGCGGGTCAACCAGGTGCTCGGGTTTCGCGGTATCGAGCGCATTCAGCTGGAGGAAGCCGTAGCGGGCGATATCGTTCTGATCAATGGAATCGACCAGCTTTGCATCGGCGCCACGCTGGCTGATATGGCCCAGCCGGAGGCATTGCCGATGCCGGCCGTGGATGAGCCTACCCTGACGATGACTTTCCAGGTGAACACCTCCCCGTTCGCGGGACAGGAAGGCAAGTTCGTGACCAGCCGGCAGTTGCGTGAACGCCTCGAAAAGGAACTGCTGACCAATGTCGCCATGAAGCTGGAGGAGACCGCTGATACCGATTCCTTCCTGGTGTCCGGGCGGGGCGAACTGCATCTCACGATTCTGCTGGAGAACATGCGACGTGAGGGGTACGAACTGGCTGTGTCGCGTCCGCGGGTGGTGATCCGCGAAATCGATGGCGTCAAGTGCGAGCCGTTCGAGATGCTGACTGTAGATGTCGAGGAAGCGCATCAGGG
>CAZYYR010000174.1:0-5372 GCA_964651465.1 uncultured Nitrosospira sp. | reverse complement strand
GACGCACCGCTGAGCTACTTTCTTCACAGCTTCGGTCCGGCAGCACGGCCCACCATGCACCTGGGCTGGTTCATGACCGGCCTGCTCTCCGCGATCACCCTCATCGTCGTCTTGCTGCTGGTCATTGCCATATGGCGCAGGCGCCCTGACGCCGACCAGCGGACAATCGAACCGGACAGCGGCGGAATCCGCTGGGTCTATATCGGCACCGGCATTTCCACCTGCATCCTCGCCGGTCTGGTCGTCTATTCCCTCCTGGTATTGAACGCAGTCGCCAAGCCATCGCAGGAGCCGGCACTGATCCTGGATGTCACGGGATACGACTGGTGGTGGAAAGTCGAGTATATCCACCCGAATGCGGCGCACCGCTTTGTCACGGCCAACGAAATTCATATTCCCGCGGGCGTGCCCGTGCTCCTCAAGCTGAACAGCGCGGACGTCATCCACGCCTTCTGGGTGCCGGTTCTGGCGGGAAAAATGCAGATGATTCCGGGGCTCACGAACCAGACATGGATGCAGGCCGACGCCCCCGGCATCTATCTGGGACAGTGCACCCAGTTTTGCGGGGTGGGGCATGCGCACATGAGACTGGAAGTGGTTGCCGAAGACGCCGGGGATTTCGGGAAATGGGAGGCGCTTCAGCGCCAGCCTGCAAGCGCAGCATCCGCGCTGGCAACGAATCGTCATCCGGGATATGAGCTCTTCATGGAGCGCTGCGCTGGCTGCCATGCGGTTCGCGGGACCGAAGCCCGCGGGGAGCATGGCCCCGATCTGACGCACCTGAAATCCCGCCGCCGCCTCGCTGCCGGACTCTTGATCAACACGCCGGAGCGCCTGATGGACTGGATCACTCATGCCCAGCGGTACAAACCCGGAGCGCGGATGCCCAGTATCGACCTGACGGAAAAAGAGGCGTCGGCGCTGGCGGTATTCCTCTCCACGCTGGATTAGGCAGGGGAAAGCATGGCCGCCATTCCTATCGTACAAGACCCGCCGGATGAACGGCTGGCCCGTGTGCCGGATTTCGGCCGTGCACCCGTTGGATCAGAAACAGAGGCAAGGCTTGCCGCAACGTGGGAATCGGCGCCTGGGTGGCGGGGGCGGCTTTCCACCGTCGACCACAAAATCATCGGGCTGCGCTACATCTATACCGCGTTTCTTTTCCTGCTCATCGGCGGGATCGAAGCGCTGATCCTGCGGCTGCAGCTCGCCCGTCCGGATCAGTCCCTGCTGACTCCCGAGCAATACAACCAGCTCTTCACCATGCATGGCGTGACGATGATTTTCCTGTATGCGCTGCCGATATTGTCCGGTTTTTCCAATTATCTCTGGCCTCTGCTGCTGGGCTCGCGGGATATGGCGTTCCCCCGCCTCAATGCGTTGTCCTACTGGATATTCCTTTTTGCCGGCATTTTCATGTATGTGAGCTTTCCGCTCGGTCAGGCACCCAATGCCGGCTGGTTCAATTACGTGCCGTTCTCGGGCCCCATCTATAACACCGGGCCGAACATCGATGTCTTTGCCCTGGGCATGGTGCTGCTGGGCATCTCGACGACGGTGGGATCCGTCAATTTCGTCGTCACCCTGTTCAGGATGCGTGCTCCGGGCATGACGATCAACCGCGTTCCCATTCTGGTCTGGGGAACACTGACCGCATCCGTAGCGAACCTGCTGGCCATACCCGCGGTCAGCCTCGCGTTCTTCATGCTGTGGCTCGACCGGCAGGTCGGGACGCACTTTTTCGACGTTGCCAATGGCGGAAAACCCCTGCTGTGGCAGCACCTGTTCTGGATTTTCGGTCATCCCTGGGTTTATGCGATCGTATTGCCGGCCATGGGAATCGTTTCCGATGCACTGCCGACTTTCTGCCGCAGGCCCCTGGTCGGTTATGCTGCCGTGGCGCTTGCGACCATGGCGACCATGCTGATCGGCTTCGAGGTCTGGATCCACCATATGTTCGCGACGGGGCTGCCGACCGTCGCATTGTCGATTTTTGGTGCCGCGAGCATGATCGTCTCGGTCCCGAGTGCCGTCGCGGTGTTCGCCTGGATCGCCACGATCTGGCTGGGAAGACCCGTGTTCAAGACACCCTTCCTGTTCTTTGCCGGTTTCATCCTGCTGTTCGTCATTGGCGGCATGTCCGGCGTGATGACCGCCGCCGTACCGCTCGATTGGCAACTGAACGAAACCTATTTCATCGTCGCCCATCTGCACTATGTTCTATTGGGCATCAATGTATTCCCGGTGATCGGCGCCATCCACTACTGGTTCCCCAAATTCACCGGGCGCATGATGAGCGAGAGAATGGGCAAATGGGGATTCTGGGTGATGTTCATCGGCTTCAATGCAGGCTTCTTTCCCATGCACATAGCCGGTCTCCTGGGAATGCCGCGGCGTATCTATACCTATCCGTCCACGATGGGGTGGGATAGCGTCAATATGATCACCACCATCGGCTCCTTCGTATTTGCCGCGGGCATCCTGATTTTCCTGATCAACGTCGCCATCAGCCTGAGGCGAGGGGTGGCGGCGGGACCGAATCCATGGGATGCGGCCACACTTGAGTGGACTACATCTTCGCCCCCGCCCGCGTACAACTTTGCCGTCATTCCTACCGTCGCGAGCAGGCATCCTCTGTGGGAGGATCGGCTCGGGGAAAATAAAGGACGCTCCAGTATCGCAGAAGGTTACCTGCTGACCGACGGCCGGGAAACCATCGGCACTTCACCTATCGACGCCCGGCCGGTAGCCATTCTCAAGATGCCGGAGGATTCCTTCACGCCGTTTTTTGTCGGTCTTTTCCTCTCGCTCCTGTTTGTCGGCCTGCTGCTGCACTGGTGGCCATTCTCCGCAGGAATGGCCCTTGCGGGGATGGTGTCGCTGACAATCTGGATGTGGCCCCGGAAAGAGCTTGTCCAGCGCGCGGCGCACGGGAGCGGCTGATGGGTATTGCAGACCTGTCTGCCCGGCAGGCGCAGTTGCCGGTAGGAAGTGCCGGCAAGCTCTCGGGCGGCTGGTGGGGAATGTGGGCTTTGATCGTGACCGAAGCCTCCCTGTTCGGCTATCTGCTCTTCGCCTACTTCTACCTTTCATCCCAGACCGAACAGGCATGGCCGCCGGGCGGGCTGCCCGCCTTGCTCGTACCGGGCGTGAACACGGCGATCCTGCTTGCCAGCAGTGCCGGGGTCTGGGCTGGCGAGTACGCCATCAGGCGCGGGCGGCGGAATCAGGGTGCTGCCGGATTGGCCGCGGCGATCGTGCTGGGCAGCTGCTTTGTCCTGATTCAACTGGTGGAGTGGAGCCAGAAGACCTACTCCATCACTTCCGATCTGTATGGCTCCCTCTACTTTACCATCACGGGATTTCACATGTGCCACGTGATCATCGGGTTGGCGATCCTGGCGCTCTTGCTGGCCTGGACGCTGCTGGGCTATTTCGATGACAGGCGTCACGCCGCGGTGACGATCGGAGGGGCCTATTGGCACTTTGTCGACATCGTCTGGCTGTTCGTATTCGCGGCCCTGTATTTATCGCCCTACCTGCTTCAGGGATGAGGGATGGAGAGATGACTGCCGATCGGAACGCCCCAGGTTATCCTGCTTCCGGCGCTGCGCCCAGGGGCAGAACATTGCTGGCGCTTTTCGGCACCCCCCTGGCGTGGGTAGCGCAGATGTCATTGAGCGAACCGCTCGCCGCCTACGGCTGTTATCCGCACCAGGTCCCGCTTGCCGCGCCGCTCTGGGCGGAATTGTCCTCCATCCTGGCAACCATCAGCCTGCTTTGTCTCGCCGCGGGTCTCTCCACCGGGTACGTTGCGTGGGATAACTGGCGACGCGCAATTGCTCCGCCGACTCGAATCGTGCAGGGAAAACCGGTCCCTGAGATGGATGGCGGACAGAGGCGATTTCTGGCAACGCTGGGGATGATGTCCAGCCTCCTGTTTGTCTTCGCAATATTATTTACCGGTTGCGCAATCCTCCTGGTGCAGCCTTGCAGTGCCTGGGGCTGATTACGGTCATGAACAGGGGCTCTTCCGTGGATTCGCTGACTGGACAGCGTGGACAACGACACCTGATTCCATCTCTGCGCGCGACCCTGTACGCGGCGGGAAGATCCGCTTCGGGGATGTGCCGCCTGATTTCCATCCTGGCAGCCATTGCGGCATGGCTGGGGGCTGCTGTGTACGCGAAGGCTGCGGCGTCCGAGCCCCCCAATAACGAATTGGTGGAGCACGGCGCATATCTCGCCGCCATTGCCGACTGTACCGGCTGCCATACCGCGGGCCCCGGCCACCCTCGTTTTGCCGGGGGACTGCCGATCAACTCGCCGTTCGGAACCATTTACTCGACCAACATTACGCCCGACGCGGAGACGGGTATCGGCCGCTACAGCTACGAGGATTTCGCCCGCGCGTTGCGCGACGGAGTGCGCGGGGACGGCAAGCATCTTTATCCGGCCATGCCCTATCCCTCATTCACGGCAATGCCGGACAGCGACATCCGGGCATTGTATGCATTCTTCATGCACGGGGTAAAACCCGTCAAAAATAATCCGCCTCGCACCAGCCTGCCTTTCCCTTTCGATCAGCGCTGGACGCTGCGATTGTGGAGCATGGCTTTCGTCGATCACGCACCCTTCAAATCCCGTCCGGAGCACGATGGCCAGTGGAATCGCGGGGCCTATCTGGTGCAGGGTCCCGGCCATTGCGGCGCCTGCCATACGCCGCGCGGCCTTGCATTCCAGGAGAAAGGCTATTCGGAAGCATCTCCCCACTATCTGACCGGCGCGGTGATCGAAAACTGGTATGCGGGAGACCTGACGGGAAATCCAGCCGCCGGCCTCGGCCGCTGGTCGGAAGCGGACATCGCCGCTTTTTTGAAAACCGGCCACAATAGCCAGACGGTTGCATTCGGCAGCATGGTCACCGTCATTGAAAACAGTACCCAGTACTTGCGGAAAAAGGATTTGGAAGCGATCGCCCATTATCTGAAGTCGCTTCCCTCGCATGGTGAAAAGGCATCGTACAAGCTGGCCACGGAAAGCACGCCGGTCCTTCCGGCGGGATTCCTGCGCGTGGCCCCCGAGCCGCCCGGCGCGGGCATCTATTCCGGGTATTGTGCCAAATGCCATCGCCGCGGAGGAACCGGCAAGCCGCCAGGGATCCCGCCGCTGGCCGGCAGTTCCATGGTCCTGTCTGCGAATGCCGCTTCCCTCATCCAGCTCATGCTGGAAGGCGGCACCGGCCCACGGACGAGAACGGGACCGGTGCCGGAAGAGATGCCTGCATACGCGAAAAAACTGACGGACCGTGAGATTGCCGAGGTCCTCACCTTCGTTCGGAACAGCTGGGGCAACAAGGCATTTCCCGTCAC
>CAZYYR010000173.1:4143-5375 GCA_964651465.1 uncultured Nitrosospira sp. | reverse complement strand
GGAATAATCAGACGGTGCGCTCGAACAGGCATTCTAATCCTCCGTCATGGCCATTTTCAGATGATCCAGTATCGGCTTCAGGATGTAGCTCATCATGGTGCGCTCACCCGTCTTCACGAACAGATCAACCGGCATTCCCGGCCTGATCTGCAAGCCGGCAATCATTTTTATCCCTTCAGGCGCCACTTTGGCATGCAGTTTGTAGTAGGGCTCTCCCGTGTTCTCATCAACAAAGCGATCCGCGGAAACCTGGGTTACGATTCCTGGTACCTGAGGCGTCAGGTTGCGATTGAATGCGGTAAATATAAGTTCCACCGGAAGGCCGGGATGGACCTTATCGACCAGATGCACTGGCAGGCGGCCCTCGACCATCAATGGATCATCCCGGGGAACAATGTTCATCATCCTGAAACCGGGGGCGATTACACCGCCGCGGGTGAAGACGTCCAGGCCGACTACCGTGCCACCCACCGGCGCTTTGACCAGCACATTCGCGAGGTCGTGATCCAGACCGCTTAGCTTGTGAGCAAGCATCTCCGCTTCTTTTTGCGCATCCGACAACTGGGAGCGCACTTCCTTCTGGTATTCCTCCTGGCGCTGGATACGCCGCAGCTTCAATTCGGCAATCTGCCGCTGCCCGCGCCCGATGTTGCCAATGTCTTCGGAAATCGCCCCCCTGAGTTCCGCATGCATCCGCTCCAGCTCCAGCAGCCGGTTGCGCGCCACGTATCCTTCAGAGGCCAGTTCGCGCATCCCGCTCAACTGCTCCTGTAGAAATTCCAGTTGCTGTTTTTTATTATCCCGTGATGCCTGCAGGCCAGTGGTCTGCAGCTTCAAGCCGGAAATACTCTCATCCATGGCAGACAACTCGCTCTCTATTCCCGATAACCGGGAACTGAACAGATGCTGCTGCAGGGCGATATGGTTGGCAACAACGGGGTCGCTTTTCATCTTTTCCAGTTCGGCGGGAAAAACAATGGCCTTTTTCGCGTCACGCTCCGTGATCAGACGCGCCTCTGCTGCACGCGCGGCCAGGTACTGGACCCGCGCCGTCCCGGCGTTGGCCTTGGCCTGCACGCTATTCATGCGAACCAGTACGGTGCCCGCCTCGACCACATCCCCCTCTTTCACGAGGATGTCTTCAATCGTTCCGCCCGTTTGATGCTGGATGGCTTTCCGGCTGGTCGCTACCGTAACGGTTCCGCTCGATAAAGGGGTGCCGCTTAGCGGAA
>CAZYYR010000173.1:3420-4133 GCA_964651465.1 uncultured Nitrosospira sp. | reverse complement strand
CCGCTAAGCGGCACCCCTTTATCGAGCGGAGCCAGTGAAGCCCACAATAAAAAGCCTCCGATACCCGCGATGACGATTCCCCAGCCGAGGCGGATGTACCGGGCAGCACCGCTGTCCATTCCTGAAAGCGGCGGTCCAAGGGGGGCATAGGTATCGCCACTGCTTCGCAACTTCATCTCCATTTCATCCCTCCTGCGATTGCATGCTTCGTCAGGCAGGATTCGGGTTCCCTGATCGACATTCCTTTTATCTCCGGCTTATCTTGACTGCTGTACCTGCTGTACCTGCTGTACCTGCTGTACCTGCTGTACCTGCTGTACCTGCTGCATGGGCTGCGGGCGAGGTTTCCTCAATCTGTCGAGGACTTGGGCAGTGGGACCAAACAGTTGAGCTTTTCCGTCCACCAGCAGCAACAGCCTGGTCGTGGCAGCCAGTACACTGTTCTTGTGACTGATGATGACAATGGTTTTACCCTGCCTGCGCAGATCGTCGACCGCCTCGATCAATGCCTGCTCACCCGCTTCGTCGAGGTTCGAATTGGGTTCATCCAGCATGATCAGGGATGGGTCGCCGTACATTGCCCGCGCCAGACCGAGGCGCTGCTTTTGCCCTCCCGATAATCCCGCTCCGCCGTCTCCAAGAGGGGTGTCGTAACCCTGGGGGAGGCGCAAGATCATTTCATGGACTCCCGCTCGTCGAGCTGTCATTACCAC
>CAZYYR010000173.1:0-3410 GCA_964651465.1 uncultured Nitrosospira sp. | reverse complement strand
TATTTTCTGCAACCGTTCCCGCAAACAGTTCGATATCCTGCGGCAGGTAACCGATGTGCGGACCGGACTCATTCTTGTTCCAGCAATAGACATCTGCTCCATCCAGGCGCACCTTACCCATTGCGACGGGCCAGACTCCCACCAGCAGACGCGCCAGCGTCGATTTCCCCGAACCGCTGGGACCGATGACTCCCAGCACATCACCAGGCGCGATCGAGAAACTCAGGTTTTTAAGAACATTGACTGTGGCACCCGGCGGGGCGGCGGTCACAGCTTCCACCGACACTTCCCCAAGCGGTTTTGGCAACGGCATTCCCGTCTCGCGCACGGGGTTAGCCGCCAGAAGTTCGTTCAGACGCTGGCAGGCACTGCGCGTGCTGCTCCAGCTTCTCCATACACTTATCAACTGCTCCACCGGGCTCAATGTCCTGCCCAGCAGAATCATGGCGACAATCATCATTCCGGGCGTAATTTTCCCTTCCAGGACGAGCAGGGCTCCCAGCCCCAATATGAGCGACTGCATCGAAACCCGGACAAATTTCGTGATCGAGCTGATCTTTCCCGCCTTCCGGCTGGCTTCCGCTTGCAGTTGAAGAACACGGTTATTCAACTTCAGCCAGCGCGCCATCAGGTCGGGCAGCATACCCATTGCGGCGATCACTTCCGCATTTCGCAAGTTGTTGGTTGCAAGGTTGCTCGATGTAATCGCTATCGCATTTGCTTCCTCGAGCGGTTTTTTTGACAAGGCCTGGTTGGCAAAGGCCAGAACGATGAGCACCGCAGCTCCAGCCAAGGCAAACAAGCCCAGCAGCGGACTGAACAGGAAAATGACGGCCAGATATACGGGGAACCAGGGGGCATCGAAAAATGCAAACAGGCCTTGACCCGTTAAAAACTGGCGGATGGTGGTGAAATCCTGCAACGCCTGCCCGGCGTTACCCCCTGCACGCTTCAGATTCTGCTCAAACGCGGCCGTATAAATACGTCTGCTCATCTTCATATCGAGCTGTGCTCCAACGCGGATCAGAACAAGGCTTCGTACAAGCTCCAGAGCCCCCATGAACAGAAAGGCTCCCGCGGCCATCAAGGTCAGCATCAGTAAAGTCGTTTCGTTCCGGCTCGTCAGAACTCTGTCGTATACTTGCAGCATGTAAAGAGCTGGAACCAGCATCAACAAATTGATGATGGCGCTGAAGACGCCCACCGTTCTGAATGCCCCTTTGAAACCCAGAAGGGCTTGCGCAATTTCTGTCTTGGAAAATTTCAATTTGTAGTCACCTCAAAGCGGGGTCCAGGCGCAACTGCATGAGTGGGAGCGAGCCCTTTGCGGGACCCATGATCCCGTGCTGATTGCGGCCGGCGAAGAAACCCGCTTACTGCTCCAGATCTGCCAGGCCACGTTACGTGCCCTGGCAGAAGATGAGTTATCGACAGTTAAGCGATAACATCCAGGCCTGGATCAAATCCCGAGGCACCGATCAGGGCGATCTGCAGGTCCGCGCCTCCGTACACATCCGCAGTCAATATGCCTGAAGAGGGGTTGTACGATAGCTGGCTCAAGCTGAAACTCTGATTGCCGGTCGCCCACCAGTTCACGTCTGCATCGATTGAGGAAAGATCGATCGCATCCCCTTCCCACCATTTGAAGTCGGAAATGGTATCGATTGCTCCCCAGGCCGGGCTGTCAGTTACCGAGCTGAAGAAGAACGTGTCCGCTCCAGCGCCGCCCGTAAGAAAATCCTTTCCGGCTCCGCCGACGAGGATATCGTTACCGGCTCCGCCGTCGAGGATGTCGTTACCCCCCAGGCCGTACAGCAGGTCGTTGCCGCCATATCCACGCAGAGAATTGGCGTAACCATTGCCGAAGATGACATTGCTGAGATCGTTGCCGTCCCCGAAATAGGCGGCACCGGTAAGAGACAGGTTCTCGACATTGGCAGGCAGCCACTTGTAACTGGTGCTGACCGAGCTGAAGACATGGTCGATGCCCTGGTTGTAGTATTCGATGACTTTGTCTGCCATCGTATCGACATAGTACACGTCGTTGCCAGTCCCGCCGTACATCGAATCCGCGCCTGTTCCACCATTCAGCACGTCGTTACCGGCGTATGCATAGATCGTGTCGTTTCCCTCGTAACCATAGAGGTAGTCGTTGCTGCCTGTGCCTTTCAGTGACGGAAAGAATTTGTATTCGGAAAACCATCCGTTCCATGCCCATTGCGACGTATCGTTATCATGATGCTGAGTTCCATATACTGTTGCCATGACATCTCCTCAGTAGAAGTTAAAGACAAGCGTGCAACTGCCACGCAAGCGGATATTAGTTGCGTCCGGTAGAAATAATCTGTGAGAAAAATCACATGGTGGCCATTCTTGAACATGGATTCCCTCCCGCCGCTCTTGCACGCGAATGCGCAGCCTGTCGATTCCCAGGCTTCAAACGGGGAGGATTCTGGAGGCGCATCTACAGCCGAAGGAGGCATTGGCTGCACCGGATCAGATTCCCGCTTGTGCCATGGGGGGGATTCCGGGCGGGCTTGAATGGCTTGCCGGCTATGAACGGAGGGCGCGCAACTTTGCGGCTACATTTACTGGGGCGCCCAGGCCGGCCCTGTGGTTCTCTTCGAGGTTCTCTTCAAGCAGCACGTGGTGATCGAATGCAGGCGGATTGAATCGAGTTTCGGCGCCACGGGGTAGAGGGATCGAGCTTGTTCCCCTTCGTCGGCATGCCCGGGGTATGGCCGGGCCAGCCATGTCGAGCCCGTGCCGGACAGGTAGCGCAAGACAATGCCAAGCGAATTGCCGTGAGTGTTTTGGCGGCGTGCGGTCCCTCGCTCTCTCCGCCTCTACGACAACCATGAAGACCATGGCCGCCAGGCGCAATGCCTGCAGACCAAAGCAGCATCGCTTCCAGCCTGGCGTTTCCTGATTTTGCTTCGGCATTACAGATTCGGCCAGATACTGCCGGGCACGAGGTGACCTCCCCGGGCCTCAGGTAGTGTAGCCACGAGATTTTTGAGCCAAAAGGGCAGTACGCCTGATCTTATCCGGAAGGCGTGCGAGTGAACCTGCAATAGCCGGCATCGATCAGCCATTCGTAATCCGCCTCGTCAATCAGAACTTCCAGCAACTTTTCCCGGACCCAGATAGCTTTGTCCCGCCAGCGTATGAAGCGGCGGTGCGTGTCGCGCCATCCTCCGTACTCCGGCGGAAGGTCCCGCCAGGACGCTCCTGTGCGCAATATTCAGAATACCGCATCGATGAAACGGCGATTGTACCCGGCAATGGCGCCCACACGCCTTTGCATCAGGCGGATGCGGCTCCCGTAATCCGATAGATCGCAGGCGCAATAGCACTTCTGCGTATATGGCCTACTGATTACTGCCCTTTTGCGGGCATTCGCTCCGTTA
>CAZYYR010000172.1:0-5387 GCA_964651465.1 uncultured Nitrosospira sp. | reverse complement strand
CGGCGTTCATTCAGAAAACTTGAGACTGATTTACTGCAGAATCTGTTGAAAAAAACCGTACACGTTCATTGTTGCCGAAGAGGCCGGACCGGGGGTCGTCATGCCGGCGCCGGATACCCAAGCCATCAATAGCCTACTTCCACGATCGCCCCGGCACGGGCGACTCCGCTTACTACCTGACCCGAACCACTGCGGACCTGCACCGGCTGGCCCTCCACCGCGTTATTGAGGGCCCTGCCTTCCGCGGTGATACTGAATCCGCGTCCGCTGGATACCAGTTTCACGCTTTGGTTCAGCATGACCGCCGGTTGCGCGCGCAACATGTCCTGGCGCAGCGGGCTTCCGAAGGGGAGGCTTGCAATCAGCATCCTGCCGATTGCCTGGTTGACATCGGTAACGACGCCAGCCGGAAGCTGGGTCAGATCTCCCCGATGCATGGCGAGATCCCCGGCAGCGAGCGGGCGGCCCTGCACGAGCGGGCGGGTACTGACGACGTAGTCGGAGACCACCCGGACCTGCGCGCGTACATACAGGACCCATGGGTGGGGAACGCTGCAGCGGACGACCACGGCGGTATTGCCCCACGGCCGGGTTCCCGGCGGCAGGGAAGGCTCGAGCGCGGCGCAAGGCGGCACGCTGGTTCGCGCATCGATGCTTCCCAAGGTGATTTCGACCTCGCCGGGCAGGCCGACGGATTGGGTGCGCAGATAATCGGCCACAGCAGCCTCTATGACGCGGAGGTCCTGCCTTTCATTTGCGCTCGCAGCCGAAGACGCGGCAATAGCTGGAATCAGGCTCAGGCCGAGCGCGAGCATTCGCATCGAAGATAGGACCATCGGGGGACTCCTCTTTTAAGACGAAAATCCTGAAAACCTTCCAAACCTTCCTTGATCAGCCCTGGGCAAGCTTAGGGGTGTTCGTCCCTGATCGAATGCCCGGAAATTGAGGGCATTCTAATGCGGACACGCGCAATGCAGTGCCCGGAATTGAAGCAGGTTTTCCATCCTGTTCGCCGGATGATTCGTGCCGGCTTCGGATATCGTGGCAGCTCATCAGGACGGAAGCGCTGAAACAGCCGTTCTGGCAGCGACATCCGGGGAGGAAGCGGATAAAAGGATAAAGGATCGAGATGGGCGTGTTTTCCCCCGCTGATCCTTCTTTTGAAGAGATGCAGTGTGTCATAGCATCTCGGCAGTGGAAAGGAAAAAGGAAAGGGAAAGGATTGTTTACGGCAAGGTACAGGATTACTTGAGGATATCGTTATGATCGACAAACTCGACGCGGCATTTCGCTTTCACCAGGATGCCGCCAACCTCAGAGCCCATCGGCAGCAATTGATCTCATCCAATATTGCCAATGCGGATACGCCGAATTTCAAGGCGCGCGATATCAATTTCAAGGATGCCCTGGAAAACGCCAGCGGGAATGCTCCCAATGGCCCCGTCAGCTTGGCGACCAGTGCGCGGAACCATATCTCTTCACCTGGCGCGGCCAGCGCGGCTGGCGGTGCGCCTCTGCTGTACCGCGCCGCCGTGCAGGGCAGCGTGGATGGCAACACCGTGGATATGGATGTGGAGCGCAGCCAGTTCGCGGATAACGCGATCCACTACGAGGCAAACCTTACATTCATCAACGATCAGATCAGGATCATGCGATCCGCGATTCAAGGTTAAGGAGAAGTCGGCCATGTCCCTGTTCAATATATTCACTGTCGCCGGGTCGGCCATGACCGCCCAGAACCAGCGCCTGAACGTGGTAGCCAGCAACCTTGCCAACGCCGACAGTGCCGTGGGCTCCGATGGGCAGGCCTACAAGGCGAAGCAGGTATTGTTCATGAGCATGCCCGCGATTGCCGGCGCCAGCAGCGGTGCCGGCACCGACGCGGCCGCCACCGGGGTCAGGGTTTCCGCGGTCATCGAGAACCAGACCCCGATGAAGCTGGTCTACGAGCCCGCCCACCCCATGGCGAACGAGGAGGGTTTCGTCACCATGCCGAACGTGAACGTGGTGGAAGAGATGGTGGACATGATCTCGGCTTCGCGTTCATACCAGAACAACGTGGACATGATGAACACCGCGAAGACCCTGCTGCTGAAAACACTGACCATTGGACAATAAGGACGAAACGCATGAGCACGATCCAGGATACGCAATCGGCCAAGGGGGCCGCAGATCTGTTTGGGACATATGGCGCCAAAAGCACGGGCAAAAGCGATGTGGATGAAATGCAGGATCGGTTTCTCAAGCTGCTGGTCACGCAGATGAAGAACCAGGACCCGCTCAATCCGCTCGACAATGCCCAGGTAACGACGCAACTCGCGCAGATCAGTACAGTGAACGGCATCGAAAAGCTGAATTCCGGTATCGAGGCAATGGCAAACAGCCTCACTGCCGGACAATCCCTGCAGGCTGCCGGCATGATCGGCAAGGCTGTGCTCGTGCCTGGTTCCACGCTGGAACTGACAGGAGGAAAGAGCGTATTCGGCATCGAACTGGCTGGTGCAGCCGATCAGGTGAAGATCGCGATACAGGATGCGGCGGGTCGTCAGGTGCAGGTACTGACCTTGGGGCCGCAGGAGGCCGGATCTCAGGCGCTGCAATGGGACGGCAAGACTGCGGATGGCGCCCAGGCACCGGATGGCGCATACAGCGTCATCGTCAGCGCGACGCGGGGTGAACAGAAGGTGGATGGGCAGGCACTGGCTTTCGGCTCGGTACAGGCCGTTTCACAAAGCAGTCAGGGGGTACGGCTGAATGTCGGAACACTGGGGATGGTGAGCATCCCCGACGTCAGGCAGATCTACTGAATCCGGCATCGCGATACAGGCATTCGATCGATTCATATACTTTTCTAGGAGCAATCATGAGTTTTCAGCAAGGCTTGAGCGGCTTGAACGCCGCATCCAAAAACCTGGATGTGATCGGCAACAATGTAGCCAACGCCAACACGGTGGGATTCAAGCAATCGCAGACCCAGTTTGCGGATGTGTTTGCCAGTTCGCTCTCGGGCGGCAGCGGCACCCAGGCCGGTATAGGCGTCAAAGTGGCCGACATTGCGCAGCAGTTCAGTCAGGGCAGCATCACCGTATCCAACAATCCGCTCGACATCGCCATCAACGGCGGGGGTTTTTTCCGTATGAGCGACAACGGGGGCACCATCAGCTACTCGCGCAACGGGCAGTTTCATACGGACAAGGAGGGCTATGTCGTGAACAGCACCGGCCAGCGTCTCACCGGATATACGGCGAGCGCTTCCGGCATGCTCAACACATCGGCGCCTACGGACCTGCGCATTTCCACCGCCGACCTGTCACCCGCGGCGACGACGCTGGCGGGCGGCCTCGTCAACCTGGATTCGCGCGAAACGGTCCTGAGTGCGGCGGTGTTCAACATCGCCGATCCCGCCACGTATCACAGTTCGACGTCACTGCCGATCTACGACAGCCTGGGCAATGCCAGCACGTTATCGACGTATTTCGTCAAGACTGCCTCCAATACCTGGGACGTATTCGCAGCCAATGGCGGCGTTCCGCTCAATGGCGGAGCAGCCGTCGGCGCGCTGAATTTCCTGTCCAACGGCCTGCTCGATCCCCTGACTCCCAGTTCGTTCAACGTGACGGCTCCGGGCGGGGCCGGTGCCGCCGGGCTGAATTTCGGCCTGGATTTTGCAGGCACCACCCAGTTCGGATCCGAGTTCGGAATCAACGAACTGTCCCAGAATGGGTATGCCTCGGGCAGCCTTACCGGTTTCGCCGTCAGCGAGAATGGCGTGATTCGTGGAAGCTATTCGAACGGCGAATTCAAGGATCTGGGGCAGGTTGCGCTTGCGACGTTCGCCAATCCGCAGGGCCTGGAACTGCGCGGCAACAATACGTGGAGGGAGAGCGCCGCTTCCGGTGTCGCTCTGGTCGGAGCCCCCAATACCGCCGGTCTGGGCGTGCTGCAGGCGGGCGCGGTCGAGGAGTCGAACGTGGAACTGACCTCCGAACTGGTCAATATGATCACGGCCCAGCGTGTCTACCAGGCCAATGCACAGACTATCAAGACCCAGGACCAGCTGCTTCAGACCATCGTGAACCTGAAGTAAGGCAAGCCATGCGGTGTGACTCTTTTCAAGTGATCTATCCAATATCGCGGGGACAAGCATGGATCGCATGATTTACGTAGCCATGACCGGCGCCAAGCATACCTTGGGGCAGCAGGCGGCCATGGCGCACAACCTGGCCAACGCCAACACGACAGGATACCGGGCGGAAAACAGTGTCCTGCGCGCTGTACCGGTATTCAGCGAAGCGCTCGCGACGCGCGCGTTCGTGGTGGATTCCAGCGCCGGGGCGGATTTTCGCCCCGGGGCCATACAGGAGACCGGGCGCGAGCTCGACATCGCGATACAGGGGCCGGGGTGGATTGCAGTGCAGCTGGAGGACGGGACCGAAGCCTATACCCGCGACGGCAGCCTGCATGTCAATCCCAACGGCTTGCTGCAGACGCGCAGCGGGCTGAATGTACGCGGCGATCTCGGGACCATCTCCATCCCGCCGAATACGCTCGTCACTATCGCCAGGGACGGCACCATCTCCACGGTGCCGGCGGGCGCCGGGACGAGCGAGCCCAACATTTCGGCCATCATGGGCCGCATCAAGCTGGTCAATCCGCCCGAGTCCCAGCTGACCCGTGGCCTGGATGGACTGTTCCGGCTGGCGGGAGGGGGCGAAGCCATGGCCGACGTGGATGTCAAACTCACCAGCGGCGCCCTGGAAGGCAGCAATGTCAACGTGGTCGAGGCGCTGGTGGATATGATCTCGCTTTCACGCCAGTTCGAGACGCATATGAAGCTGCTGCAGAATGCGGAGGGCAACGCCCAGCGTGCCAGCCAACTTCTGTCCATAGGCAGTTGATGGCTGGGCTGCGCTCATGGGGCGGCCGGCGTTTTCTCGCATTCTGCATGAGAAGCGTTCCCGAAAAGATCGCGGCAAGCTGGAAGAAAAGGCGTAATTGCCTTTCTTTTCAGGGCGCCGAACGCGTGCAGCATGCCATATGATGTCGCCAGTGGCCTCGGCGTAAGCCCGGCTGTCAGGCAGCAGGAAAGAAAAGAATGGGAGCGGCCACGGCTGCTCAATATACAGGATGTAAGGAGGTTCCCTTGATTCGCTCGCTTTGGATTTCGAAGACCGGTCTCGATGCTCAACAGACGCAGATGGATGTCATTGCCAACAACCTGGCAAATGTCAGCACCAACGGATTCAAGCGCTCGCGTGCTGTGTTCGAAGACCTGATCTACCAGACCCTGCGCCAGCCCGGAGGACAATCGTCGCAGCAGACTCAACTGCCGTCCGGCCTGCAGATCGGCACCGGCGTCAGGCCAGTGGCGACCGAGCGCGTTTTCA
>CAZYYR010000171.1:0-5439 GCA_964651465.1 uncultured Nitrosospira sp. | reverse complement strand
ACCAGTATCATGTCCGGCAAGGTTCGGCTCGACATGCAGCAGGTGGACATTGCCAGCATCATGGATGCGGCGATTCAATCCATCATGCCCGCAGCGGAAGCGAAAGGAATACGTATCCTGGACATGACCGATCGGACCGATGCGGCCGATCGGTCGGCCAGGCTCATTTCAGGCGATCAGAGCCGTCTCCAGCAGATCGTCTGGAATCTCCTTTCCAACGCCGTCAAGTTTACGCCTCCCGCAGGAACGGTCGAAGCGACTGTCGAGCGCAAGGGCTCCTGCCTGGAAATTATCGTAAAGGATTCGGGCATAGGCATCAAACCCGAGTTCCTGGGTTATGTTTTCGACCGTTTTCGCCAGGCGGACTCCTCGCTCACCCGGCGCCACGGCGGCCTGGGCCTGGGGCTCGCCATCGTGAAGCAGCTCGTGGAACTGCATAATGGAACCGTTCGAGCGGAAAGCGATGGAGAGGGCAAGGGCGCATCGTTCATCGTCGTATTGCCGCTCCCGGCCGGCAATACCGAAACAATGAGCGGTCCGTATCCACCTTCGCTCCGGTATCGCCGTAATCACGGCAAGGACACTTTCTCCGGCATGAAGATACTCGTGATCGACGACGAGGCCGACGCGCGCGATCTCATCTGCGAAGTGCTCGTGCAGCGCGAAGCGGAAGTCATCGCTGCCGCCAGCGCGCTGGAAGGGATCGAGATCCTGAAAAATCGGCGGCCCGATATCGTGATAAGCGATATCGGCATGCCGGAAAAAGATGGCCACGAGTTCATCCGCGAGATAAGGAGCCTTTCTGCCATGGATGGCGGAGAAACCCCGGCGATCGCTTTGAGCGCGTTCGCCCATTCCGACGATCGCGCCAGAGCGGTCTTGGCCGGCTACCACATCCATCTTGCCAAACCCGTCGAATCCCGGGAACTGATTGCCGCCATCGGGGATCTGATAGCATGCGCAAGCCGGGAGTCAGCAGACAAACCAGACGCGGCAGCGCCAGGAATCAGCCTTCCCGATACGCAGTGATATTCCGGAAGCGGCCGAATCGCCACATCCAGCAAGCAGGCCTAACCTTCTATTCCCTTCCTGCGCAGTTCCGCCCTCGCCTCCTCGCTTTTTTCCAGGTCCAGCCCCATATACTTCAATACGGCGGGCGTCTTGGCAAACTGGATATTGCCGTATTCGACAACCTGGACGCGGTTGCCCCACGGGTCCAGGAAATCGAGAAATCCATCTTCCAGTATTTTTGCCCCGGCTGCTTCTGCCAGCCGGCGCACGTTCGAGCGGTCATCGACGACAAGGCCGAAATGGCGCTGCCCGTCGGGAGCCTGCGAGCCGCCTTCCATCAGCGCGATGAACTGGTCGCCCATGTCGATGAAGGCGGTGCGTTCCCCACGGCCCCGTAATTCAAAGGCAAAGATGCGGCTGTAAAAGGCCAGCGCTTCGTCGATGCTCCCGACTTCGAGCGCAATATGATTGACGCCGACAAGGTGCGGCTTCGAGTTCTCTTTCATAGGATGCTCCTCCTGGACAGATCCCGCTTCCGGTTCACGTTCTTCCTCGCCGTGCCTGGACTGATGTGCTTTCCCTTCCATTGTAGCCGCGGAACGGGCAGGAAAGAAAGCTGCGGCCATCCCCAACCCCGGCCAGGGCCGTCATACCATGCAGGCTCGTAGATGCCGGAATGATGCCCGCTTGTTGCCGCACTTGACATTTCAAGACGACCGGTCATATTATATCTGCATGCCCAAGCTGAACAGGAAGGAAATCAACCGGGAGAAACTCCTGAACCGTGGTGTCGCGCTGCTGTGGAGCCGCGGCTACCATGGCACAGGGCTCCAGGAAATCCTGGACGAAGCCAATGTTCCCAAGGGTTCCTTCTACAATTACTTTCACAGCAAGGAAGATTTCGGTGCTGAAATCATTCAACATTACACTGATCCATTCATAGCGCAACTGAACCTCCATCTGGAGCAGTCCGGTTCCGATGCGCTAAATGCGATAAA
The DNA here is from genome assembly GCA_964651465.1 of uncultured Nitrosospira sp. Taxonomy (GTDB): domain Bacteria; phylum Pseudomonadota; class Gammaproteobacteria; order Burkholderiales; family Nitrosomonadaceae; genus Nitrosospira. The sequence goes on along the minus strand of CAZYYR010000171.1, from coordinate 3,430 downwards.
GCGTTATTTCGACGAACTTATTTTAGAGCTCGAGAAAAACGGGTTTCTCGGTGGCTGCCTCCTCGGCAATCTCATGGGGGAAATCGGCGATACCAGCGATATTTGCCGGAAATCGCTCCAGGAAGCCGTCGACCGCTACCGGGGCCTGTTGCGGACAGGACTTGAAATGGCTCAGCAGCAAGGCACGGTCAGGCTGGACAAATCATCCGAAGAAATGGCGGACCTGCTGCTAAATGCATGGCAGGGAGCGCTGTTAAGGATGAAGATAGAAAAATCGGTCATACCGATCAAACAGTGCCGCGACAATCTGCTGGGGGATTTTTTCCTGGCTTAGTACCCCCATCGCTTTGATTCCGTAATTTCCACCCCCGATTTTTTTACCGCATTACAAGACGACCGGTCATATCGACCACCGAAAAACCCCGAACCGGACAATTCATCAAGGAGAAACAGGCATGCGCTCTTCCATCATCCTTTCCATCCTGGCGGGCCTGGTCTGCGCGGCAGGAGCAGGTATTCCCGCCAGCACGTTTTCCGCCACCCCTGCAGCGGCTACGGACGCCAGCCGCGAAGCATCTTCGGGCGGCCATACGCATTATCTGGAACCCGGTATATCCGGTATATCAGGCCAGCCGGGACCGGACGGCCAGCTTGCGCCCAGGCTGCAGAATCTGGGTGCGCACACCTTCCTAGTCAGCACGCGCAACGAACTGGCGCAGCGGTACATCAACCAGGGACTGAATCTTGCCTACGGCTTCAACCATGCGGAGGCGGGCCGCGCATTCCGCGAGGCCGCACGGCTCGACCCCGGCCTCGCGATGGCTTACTGGGGCCAGGCGCTGGTGCTGGGGCCCAATATCAACGCGATGATGGACCCGGAGGATGAACCCAGGGCCCGGCAGCTCGTGCGGCAGGCCGGCTCGCTCCTGGCCGGCGCATCGCCCAGGGAGCGCGCGCTCATCGATGCCCTCGGGAAGCGCTACACCGGCGAGGCCGCGCAGCGGACGACGAATGACAAGGCTTATGCGAAAGCCATGCGGAAAGTGCATCATCGTTTTCCCGACGATTCCGACATCGCCATGCTCTATGTGGAATCGATGATGGATCTGCGCCCCTGGGGCTACTGGATGCGGGATGGCACTCCTCATGAAGGAACGGCCGAAATCGTGACCATCACCGAAGAAGTGCTGACGCGCCACCCGAAACATCCGGCTGCGCTGCATATGTACATTCACCTCATGGAGCCGACCGGCACGCCGGAGCGCGCGGAGAAGGCGGCGGATACCCTGCTGACGCTGATGCCGGCAGCGGGGCACATGGTGCACATGTCGTCCCATATCTATCAGCGCGTGGGGCGGTATGCCGATTCCATGAAGAGCAACCAGCTCGCCATTGCCGCCGATGAGGACTACATCACGCAATGCCGCGCCCAGGGAATCTATCCCATGATGTACTATCCGCATAACATCCATTTCCTCTGGTTCGCGGCGGCGGCGGACGGCCAGGGCGAGGCCGCGATCGAAGCCGCACGGGAAGCCGCCGGCAAGGTGGATGACGCAATGCTGGAGGCGGTGCCGATGGCAGCGATATTCCGCATGGTGCCCTATTGGGCGCTTGCGAGATTCGGGCGCTGGGATCAGGTTCTTGCAGAGCCTGCCCCGCCGTCCAGCAGCCCCTTTTTGCAGGGAAGCTGGCATTATGTGCGCGGACTCGCGTTCGTCGCCAAGCGGCAGATCGAAGGGGCGGAACGCGAACTCGGCGCGCTGGGCGCGATCATGAAAAATCCATCGCTGGATCTTCCGCTTTTCTCCAAGAACACGGCCCGCACTGTACTGAGCCCCGCCCCTGAAGTGCTCGCCGGCGAGATCGCCGCGGCGCGTGGAAATTTCGGCCAGGCCATTGCACACCTCGAGCGGGCGGTTCGCCTGGAAGATGCCCTGATCTATACGGAACCCTTCGAGTTCAACGCACCACCGCGGCTGACCCTCGGCGCCATTCTGCTGGAAGCGGGCCATCCGGCCGAGGCGGAGACCGTCTATTGGGAGGACCTGCGGCGCAACCGCAACAATGGATGGGCGCTCTTCGGACTGATGCAGGCTCTGAGAGCGCAGGACAAGAACGACCAGGCAGCGCTGATCGAGCGGCGATTCAGGAAAGCGTGGGAACGGGCCGATGTGGAGCTTACTGCCTCCCGTTTCGGGCGCGGAAGCGCGGCAAAGGCTACGGCCCGCTAGCTGAAGCGATCGATCCCTGTCTTCCCAGCCTGCGTGACAGATTGTCGCACGCGACAATCTGTCACATTCCAGTAAGAGTAAAAATTGGTTAACCTGCAAATGACTTCTCCCTCGAAGTCACCGGGGTACCAAGCCCTGGTTATTTTCTAGTATCTCCTTCCTTCATATTCGGGCTCGTTTCGCCACCCTCTGGCGATACGGGCCCTTCTTTTCCACCTGGCTCATCCGTAACCTCTGAAACATATCCGGTGTAAAGGCGCAGAGGGATTTCTGTCTGACTGCGACAATTTGCCACATTCTCAATACAGGGCTTTAACGCGATAATCCACAGCTGGCAAGCCAACTGTTTCCTGTACAACGCGATGCATTTTGAGTCGTCCCATCTCCGCCGCATCGGTCCGGGCAGCTTTCCCGGTTCGAGAAGAACTGAACCCTTCCCGTCATGCTGCTGATCTTGCCCAGCCCAGGAAAGTCTGCGGCCCCGTCGCACGCTGCTCATGAGCACCCGGGTTGCCTGGCGCGCCATGCGGCGGCATGCAAAGGTAAGCGGCTAAGCAGGAGCAGCCCTGCCGGATCGATGCGCAAGTCATGACCACCACCTGTATCAATGACGAATTGTTCCTGCGGGTGCGGGAAGAACTGCTGAATTTTCTCCATCGCAAGATAGGCAACAAGGAGGAAGCTGCCGACATGGTGCAGGAGGTTTACCTGCGATGGCGCAGGCAGGAAGTATCGGGCATCGAAAATCCCCGCGCCTTTCTGTTCACGGTGGCACTCAACCTGGTGCGTGACAGCGCACGCCAGCAAGCCTGCGCAAGCAGGCATGCCCTTGCGGTGCAAACATATGGGGAGAATGCCGATCTCCGGGACGATCCGATGCGGCGCTATGACGGCCAGCGGCAGCTGGAAAGCCTGCAGCATGCCCTGGACCGGCTACCTGAACCGGTACGCCACGCCTTCCTTCTGTTTCGCTACGACGGCATGACCCATGCCGAGATCGCCAGGCAGCTGGGACTCTCCAAAAAGACAGTGGAACGCCATATCCAGCGGGCGAGCGAGCATTGCCTCGCCACACTGGCGGAATCGCGGTCATAATCGCGTAACATGGCGACGATGCAGTTCACAAACGTCCTGTGGTTGAAAGCCTATGAGAAGACCGCATGCCCGACCCCCTCTATCCCCACGGACCCCACGGA
>CAZYYR010000170.1:0-5482 GCA_964651465.1 uncultured Nitrosospira sp. | reverse complement strand
GCTCGAGGTGCATGCTGCGTGCCATGGCGCCCAGCATGCGGTCGATGGGATTGCCCTCCTGGGTGCCGCTGGTGAAGTAGAAGCCTCGCAGCAGCGGCTGCTGCTCGAAGCGGGAGGGTGAGAACACCTGGTTCATGAAATCGCCCAGTATCTTACCGAGACTGCTGAACTGCTGGGGAAAGACGTAGATCAGCGCTCGTCTCTGCGGGTCTCTTTCCCGTTGCAGGTGATCGATCAGCTGATCCTCGAGCCGTCGCACCAAGGCGGAGAATTCGGCGTGGAACCCTGCCACCGGCGCAGCATCCGGTTGCTCTCCGGACGTAAATGTCGCGCCCCAGACCTGATTCCTTTCTTCCCTGCCGAATTCGCCGAAGAATTCCATGAAACCGGCAAGCAGATCAGCCTTGGTGACGAGCACATAGATCGGAAAGCGCATGCCGAACGCCGTCTGGAGCTCCTGGATGCGGCTGCGTATCGCAGCAGCCTGGGCCTCCTGCTGCGCCCGCGTCTGCTGCATCAGGTCGGCCATGCTGATCGTGACGATCGCCCCGTTGATCGGCCGCCGGGGGCGGTATTTCTTCAGCAGCTGCAGGAATCCTGTCCACGCCGCGCTGTCCGCCTCCTTGTTGCTTTCATGAGTGGTGTAGCGTCCGGCCGTGTCGAGAAGCACCGCTTCGTCGGTGAACCACCAGTCGCAGTTGCGTGTGCCGCCGATGCCGCGGACGGCCTCCTGGCCAAAGCGTTCCGCGAACGGAAACCTCAACCCCGAGTTGACGAGCGCCGTGGTTTTGCCTGATCCCGGCGGTCCGATGAATACATACCACGGAAGTTCGTACACATACTGCCGGCGGACGAAGAAACCAGACAGCGATTTGCCGGCGCGGTCGGGGACGTTGCCCTGCTTGAGCATCGCCACGGCTTCCTCGAAGCGTTTGCGCAGGGTGGCGACCTCCTCGGCGCCGGCCTCATTGTCCGGTTTCGGCGAGGCGGGGGGATGGTGCAGCAGACCCTCCAGCAGCCGCGTGTTCAGTTTTTTCGCCTTGATGATCCGCCACGCCTGTCTGCCGGCATAGAACACGAAGACCAGGATGATGAGCGTCCATCGCATCGCCTCGGATTCCAGCGGGCGGTATTCGGCAATCGCGATCAGCGGCCCCGCAAACCAGATCAGCAGAGCGAGCGCGACCAGGCCGAGGAGTGCCATGGTCCAGCGATTGAACAGGTATCCGGGTATCCTTTTCATCCTGTTCGCCATTGCGTGGGAAGCCGGTCGTTCATGCTAACCACCGGCGTGCGGAACGTACAGGGTGATTTCTACCCGGCGGTTGCGTGCCCGGCCAGCGGAGGTATCGTTGGACGCCACCGGCTCGGCATCGGCACGCCCTTCCGCGGTCAGGCGGCTGGCCAGAGTTCCATTCTCTGTCAGAAACTGCATGACGGAGCGTGCCCGGTCCTGCGAGAGATGCCAATTCGAAGGGAAGCGCAGGGACCGTATGGGTTGATCGTCAGTGTGGCCGGTGATTCTGATCTGCCCCGGCACGGCGTTGAGGGCAGCGGCGATGCGGGTCAGGGTGGGCAGGAAGCGGTCGGAAACAGTTGCGCTGCCCGCTGCGAACAGACCGTCACCCCGCAGTGTCACAATACTGCGGCCTTCCTCATCCTGTACGCTGACCAGTCCCTCCCGGATTTCCTGTGCCAGAAATTCCGCGAGGCGGGGCTCGATCGCGGGCAGCGGAACCGGCTCGGGAATCGGATACCTGACCCGGATGGATTGTATGCGTGAGAAAATCGGATCCGAGAGGGTATTGAGCTGGACGCTGAACCACAGGTAGGCGGCCAGCATCACCAGGCCGCATGCGGAGGCAACCACCCAGGCCGGGAGGAATGTGAGAATCCGCGTACGTCCGGCGGGCGCGGGACGCCACCTGGGCGAGAGGTCGCGCTCGTATCCGCCCCGTTCCTTTCCCAGCAGCTGCACGAGGCGTTCGCGCAGCGCTTCGAGATGGGATTTGCCGTTCTCGGCGAGGTGATAACGGCCCTCGAATCCCAAGGCAAGGCATACGTACATGAATTCCAGGAGGTCGCGGTTCTTCGTGGGATTCTCGGCGAGCCTGGAGAGCAGTTGAAAGAATTTCTCCCCTCCCGAGGTTTCGTTGTGAAACAGGACGAGCAGGCTTTGTCCGGCCCATGCGCCGCTGCCACCCCAAGGGGTCGAGGTAGCAGCCTCGTCCAGAAGCGTGCAGAGCGCATAGCGGGCGGCTATCACTTTCTCTGGCGCCACCCCGGCAGCGCGGGCGCGGGCCTCGAACGCACGGATTCCCTGCACGAGCTGATCCCGAAGTTCGGCCGGATCGTCATGCTGCAGTGTGGCGCGCAGCTGGGACGCTATGTTGAGGAGGAGGTTCGCGGCGGCGACGAGCGGATTGAGTCCATACTCCGCGGCCCCGGATTCGTCAGGCTGGTCCGCCGCGGGAGCGCTGGATGGGCTGACCGCAGCTGCTCGGCCTCCGGGCGAGGGCATGATGATCGTCTTGTCGGCATCCCCTGCCGAAGAGAACGGATCGTCCTGGCTCATGGCAGCGGGACGCCCTTTCCGCGGTATCCAGGAGCGTTCGATATTCGGTGAGTGTGTCGCCTGTTCATCGTCTGACAGCCCAGAATTCCAGCTCCAGGCCAGGAAACTCCCCGGCGATGTGCATCGCCAGACCGCCCGAGCGTTCCAGCTGCTTCCAGGCTTCTCCCTCCCGCTCGAGCTCGAAATAGCTGAATCCCGCATGGAATGGTATCTGCCGGGGGGCAACCGGCAGGGGATTGAGGGAAATACCGGGCAGGGCCAGGTTGACCAGATCGCGGATACGCTCCACCGATCCGATCTTGACCTGGGCGGGAAAACGCGTCCGCAGCGTTTCTCCGGGCAGTTGGGCGTTGGCCGCGAGAACGAAGTGCGCGGTCTTGAGCAGCGCAGGATCGGCCAGTACGGCGACCCGGAAGCCGTGCCCACGGATCTGCAGCTCGATAGGGATGGCGTTCTGTTCCAGCACCATGCTCAAGGAGCGGCGCAGATCGGTCATGAGTGGCTTGAAGCAGCGTGCCAGCGCATCGTGCTGGTATTGCGGGTAGGCTGGCGGCCTCCGGGTTTCCTGGGTGAATGTCGCCAGATCGCCTGCGAGGCCGAGGCAGACACCGTACAGGTGCTCGGGATGTAGCAGGCGATGGGTGGAGAAGTGCGTCAGCAGGGGTTCGTAGCGATTGATGGTCTGCAGCATGAGAAAATCCCCGACTTCCGCAACGCCCCCGCGACCTGGCTGCGCGGCTCGCGCAGCTAGGTGCTCGCCGCGCTGGTGCAGCAGGCCCTGCAGTTCTGTCACGTATCCCGCCAGCGTGGCGTTGCCTCCCGCATGCAGCATGGGCGGGATGAACGCCCCGTCCAGTACCAGCTGATTGTCGGCGCGCCGTTCAGTGACGTGGGCCACCTCCAGCGTCGTGTACGCGTCGGTGGCATCGCGCCGATGCATGAGTCGCATGCTTAGCTGTCCGATCTGGAGCAGCGCACTGTCGCGCGAATCCATATTGGAATCGGAAATCTCCTGCTCCTCTACGGAAAACCGGGCCAGTGCGTCCCGCGGATCGTTGCCCGTGTCGGTCTCGCCCATGCCGCGTCGCCGCAGGGGCAGCGCCAGCACGATAGGCTCGTTCCTGGCATCGGACCCGACATCCAGGGGAAGGGGAGGCGCATCCTCGGACGGAAAATCGAAGGGTGTCCCGTCCGGGAAAATGCCGCGTGCCGCCGTTAGCCGCAGCTTGCCGAGTGTCGCCGTGGCGGGATCGGCCTCCAGGCTGACGAAGCCCCAACTATGGCCGAGCAGCGGCCCCACACGGCTTTCCAGCAGCCGCTCGAAATAGCGGTCGTGCTGCTGGAAATGCTGTGGCTGAAGGAACAGTCCCTCGGACCATACGACCTTGTTGTTCCAGGACATCGTCTTGCTCCAGTTACCGGGCGTCGGAAGGCACCACGGCCCGCGATTGCGAGTCCGAAATCAAGGCTTCCGGATCTCCTCCAGCCTCCCAAGCGGCTGCGGCTTTTGCAGGCAGAAAAACGCGCACTCGCCTTCCCCGCCAATCAGGATCCTGTTGCCGTCGAGCTGGATGATTATCCGGGAGATTGCCTGCTTGGGAGGGATCGCCAGGGAGTCGCGCCACTGCGCGTGCTCGAGATCGCGGAATGCCGCGACGGCCGCCACATGCCGGGTGTCCAGATGCAGGGGCCGGTCGAGCTCGAGCCGCTCTCCGGGGCGCAACTGGAAAGCTTCCTGATTCAGCAGCTCGGCACCCAGGGCCTTCTGCCCATCCTCGAACACCGAGAAGAAATCCACGGCGTCGAATGCTGCAGTGGATTTGAGTTCATAAACCTTCACTACGACTGGCGAAGCCCTGCCATTCGCATCCGGATTCACGGCGGATCTGGCATGCAGATCCATCCTGACGACCACGGGTTCCGGCGTGCTGGCGCATCCAGCCAGAAAAAACAGCGCAGCGACCGCACTGATCTTGATAAGATGCCAAGAAAATATCATGCTTCACATGCTCCTGAATGGGAACTCGGGATCTCCGCGACGGGACCAGGCATGAACAGGATAGGGATGAAAATTCAGCCCAGAAGACCCAGAAGATTATATCGCTAAACACACAGTAAATTGCTATTGTTCTGTATCGCTTTTTCCGCCCGGCGGCTGCAAGCCCGAATCAGCCTGGCATGATGAGGACATCCGGCGAGATCAGGCTGAACTCGGTGGGGGTGACCCATGTCGGCCTCCGGCGCGATAACAATGAGGATGCCTACCTCGTCATGCCGGGAGCCGGTTTCTTCGCCATCGCGGACGGGATGGGGGGCGAGGCCGCCGGGGAAGTCGCCAGCAAATATTTCATCGAGACGGCCCAGGCCTTATTCGAGGGGCTGGCGCATTTGCCGGTCACTGGATTGCATACGCTGGCGCATGAGATATTCGATCGAGCCAACGCTCGTATATTCGAGCATGCTGGACATCATCCGGATGATCGCGGCATGGGGTGCACCGGGGATCTCCTCCTGTTCGATCGCGACTACTACGTGATCGGACACGTGGGAGACAGCAGGGTCTACCTGTCGCGAAACGGAGACCTGCGGCAGTTGACCCGGGATCACTCTCTGGTGCAGTTTCAGGTTGATTGCGGCCTGATCACCCCGGAGGAGGCCAGGGTGCACCCGAAGAAGAACATTCTCCTGCGGGCACTGGGCACTGACAGCCAGGCATTTTGCGATACATATGAGGGGGTGGGGAGATCCGGCGATCTGTTCCTGCTGTGCACCGATGGACTGACCGACATGGTGGATGACACCACGATCTGTAACCTGCTTGCTTCAGGAGAGACGATTCAGCAGAAAGCGGGGAGCCTGATCCAGGCAGCGCTTTCAGCTGGCGGCCGGGATAACGTGACGATAATT
>CAZYYR010000169.1:0-5495 GCA_964651465.1 uncultured Nitrosospira sp. | reverse complement strand
ACGCAGGTAGTCGACATGGGCAATACCGTCATCATCCCCGTCAACCGTTTCCAGGCGCAAGGAGCATTGTTCGAAGATCCCTACGCGGTGAGCGGTGATGGTTTTTCCACTGTCAACCCGAATACTGCGGGTCAGTTCCCTGCCTTCAGCCCCAGCAATACCTTCGTCATGCAGGACCAGGTTCCATACCAGTTCGACGACCGGGTCATCGGGCAGAGTTTTACCATTCCCGGCACGACGACGGCAGCAGGCACGCGTGGTTTCGGCGCGATTTTCGTCGATACGGAACTGGCGGGAAGCACCAGCATCGAATATTTCGGCAAGGATGTGTCTGGGCATGAGGTCAGCCTCGGCACCTTCGACGTGCCAACGGGTGCAAATGGTGAGCCCCAGTTCCTCGGCGTGCTGTTCGACAGTCCCGTGGTCACGGAGGTCCATCTGACCGTCGGGACCAACGCGCTGTTCAATTTCAACGGAACCAGCTTCCAGTCATTTGGCGCGGAGTACCTTGCGGGCGGCACCGATCTCGTGGTCACGGACGATTTCGTATATGCTGAGCCCACCATGGCGGCCGCCATTCCGGAGCCATCCACTTACGCCATGATGCTGGCCGGCCTGGGTCTGCTCGCTTTTACCGCGCAACGCAAGAAACAGGGCGATATGGCAGGCGGCGTGGGATGAGGTACCTCTCCCGTCTCAGCGATCCCGCCCCGCGGGCGGGATCGATTTACCTGCTCGGAGTCGTAAGTGCCTGTTCTTCCGTATCCACGACGAAAACCGCGAGCAGTTTTGCCGGTTCGGTCTGGCTGGCATTGCGACTGACGGGATGGCTGGAACCCGGCGGCTCGAACCAGCTTTCCCCAGCTCGATATACTCGCTTCGCACCGTCGTTGACTTGCGACTCGATTGCGCCGGAAACGACATAGGCATAGATGACGGCGGACTTCGCATGCATGTGCGGAACGGAGGCGCCTCCTGGCGGGTAATCCACTTCGACGGCGATCAGCGACTTGCCGGGAATGTTGGGTATGGCCTGCTTCAGGTTGGGAGTGACTTTGCCGCCCGGGCTATCCGCGGCAAAGGTGGCAGGAATGGTCCAGCCAAGGGCAATGGCGAGGACGAACACCCCGACGATCCGGGGGGTGCCGAGGGTGGAAAGGATGTTCATATCGAGTTCCTCCTGATAATTTCTGCATGATCCGGCATGAGGGGAAAAACCATCATATAGCGGGATTATGGCTGAGGGATGTAAGAACACCTTGGCCGTATCCAGCCCTTCGTTTCATGGGGCGCTATTCCGCCCCGGATCTCAGGGCAGTCATACCCTGCTGCATCGTCCAGTCGATCATCTCTGCGGCGAGGCGGTCCGTGGCGATGCCGAATGCCTCGATGATCCCGGATGTGCCACGGTCTTGCACAGGTTCGCTGATGTCAAAGCTGCGCGCGGCCGCGATGCGGTTGCGCGGCGGCTGCACCAGTGTGGCGTAGAAACGGATCGTGGCCGCCGGAACGCCATCCCTGTATTCCACCTGAAATGTGCTCAGGTCGCCACCGAGTTCGAGATCCGCCGTAAGATTGCCGGTTCCGCTACTGATGGAAGCCAGCCTTCCATCCGAGCGGAACGCCGCGGCGAGCCGGTTTCGCACCAGTACCGGGGCGGGATCGGCCCAGCGCATGCCCTTGTAAACACTGACCTGGGCGCCCTGACGCAGCGCCAGGACGCGCGTGCTATCCGTGATAGGGCTGCTGTGCGGGGTCGTGATGCGCAGCGACAAAGGCAGGATGTCGGCGCCGGAAGCCGGGGGTGTCAGGGGAGAGGGAGCAATGGTGGACGGCGGCAGGCGATAGATTTCCAGGGTCTCGGTCGCGGGCAGTATCGAGCAGGAGGATGTGAGCGCCAGCGCTACAGTCATGCCGAGGCGGCGGAACATATTCGAGCGGACTGCAATTGCCATCGTGCGGCTCATGGGTCGATCTCCTCGATTTTTTCGCGGCCGGTCAGGTAGGCGACCGGATTTTCGTCCAGGCGGCGCATGATCCTTTCAAGTGCCCCCATGGTGCTCCGCAGTTCCTGCAGTGCGGGGCCCAGTTCGTTCAATCCGTGCATGCCCCCGCTGAGCGCCCCCTGGTTGTCCAGCAGCAGCTGGTCGACTGTTGCGCTGGTTCTCGCCAGCGAAGCTGCAGCCCGCTCCATATTGCCGAATGTCCGGGCGCCTTCGGTACCGACCAGGGAATTGGCGGTTGCCATCAGCTGTGAAGCCTGCTCCAGGGTCGTGCTTGCCTGCGCGCTGGCTGCGGCCAACTCCTGCGCGATCGTCCTGATATGGTCATCCTGGCCAGCGATTATCCCCGTTGCCTGCTCGAGGTTTTCCAGCGTCCTGCTCAGGCGCTGCACGTTCTCCCGCGATAGAATTTCCTTGGCCCGCAGCACCAGTTCGGTGACATCCGCGATGATGTTGTCACTGTGCTCCAGCAGCTTGGCGATGGGCGAAGGCGTTGCCACGATGACGGGTTCTTCATCGTCTTCCGCCACGAGGTCGGGGCTGTTGGGCGATCCTCCGCTGAATTCGATCACGGAAGTACCGGTGATGCCGGTGAGTGCAAGTCGCGCCTCCGTGTCCTGCTTCATGGGCGTGTTGCCCTGCACCCGAACCCGGGCGATGACCTTACGCGGATCCTGCGGGTCCAGCGCGAGCTTCACCACGTCGCCGACAGTAATGCCACTGTACTGCACCGCGCTGCCTACCGACAGCCCCCTGACCGCTTCATTGAAAATGACGATGTAATAGCGCTGCACCGCGTCGCCCGGCGACTTGCTCAGCCACAAGGCAAACAGCAGTGCCGCCGTCACCGCCAGGACGGTAAAGAATCCGATCATGACATGGTGCGCGCGTGGTTCCATCAATCCCTCCCTGCAATCCCGCCTGCCGCCGCACGGCTGGCGGCGCGCCCGCGCGGACCGTGAAAGTATTCCTGCACCCATTCATCGTCGGTGGCCTCGACGGTCTCGAGCGGTCCCGCCACCAGGACGCGTTTCTGCGACAGCACGGCGACCCGGTCGCAGATCGTATAGAGCGTATCGAGGTCGTGGGTGACGATGAAAACGGTGAGGCCCAGCGCATCGCGCAGGGTGATGATGAGCTGGTCGAACTCGGCGGCACCGATCGGATCGAGCCCCGCGGTCGGCTCATCCAGGAAGAGTATATCCGGATCCAGCGCCAGCGCGCGCGCCAGCGCCGCCCGTTTTACCATGCCTCCCGACAGGGCCGAAGGATATTTTTCAGCCGCATTCGCAGGCAGGCCTGAGAGCGCGAGCTTCACTTCCGCCAGATGCTCCGCATCGACCCGGTCGAGGCCCGCATTTTCGATGAGCGGAATGGCGACATTTTCAACTACGGTAAGCGAAGAAAACAGCGCCCCTCGCTGGAAGAGCACGCCAAACCGGTGCTCCAGTGGTGCGCGCCGCTCGGGCGGCAGCTGGAGCAGATCTTCGCCGAAGATACGAACGCTGCCCGATGCCGGTGCTTGCAGCCCCACGACGGAGCGCAGCAGGACGGATTTGCCCGAGCCGGAACCGCCGATGACCCCGAGGATTTCGCCACGGAAGACATCCAGGTCCAGCTTGTCGTGAACGACCTGCCTGCCGAAACGATTGGTCAGGTCCCGGACCTGAATGACGGCTTCATGTGCGGATACCGGGCTGTCAGCCCCGTCAGTTGCGCCCTTGCTGGTCTCCGGCTCCGCCAGCATCCCGTCCGTCACCATCCCATCTCCATGAAGAATAAAGCCGCCATCGCGTCCAGAAAAATGACGACAAAGATGGAATGTACCACGCTGGCCGTCGTATGCTGGCCCACCGACAGCGCGCTGCCGCTGACCTTGAGTCCTTCGAGGCAGCCGATGACTGCGATCACGAAGGCGAATACCGGGGCTTTGGACATGCCCACCAGGAAGTGCCTCAGCTCGATCTGCTCGTGAAAGACGGTGAGGAACATCGCAAGTGAAATATCCAGTTGCAGCGCGCATACCAGCGCCCCGCCCAGGATTCCCGAAATCATCCCGATGAAGGTCAGGATGGGCAGGGAAACGAACAGTGCGATCACACGCGGCAGAACCAGCAGATCGGCGGGGTTCAGACCCAGCACGCGGGTCGCGTCGATCTCCTCGTTGACCTTCATGGAGCCGAGCTGGGCGGTGAAAGTGCTCGCGGTGCGGCCGGCCATGAGGATGGCGGTGAGCAGGACTGCAAGCTCCCGCAGGAATGCGAAGGTCACGAGGTTGACCGTATAGATGCTGGCGCCGAAATTGGCCAGCACCGTTGCGCCCAGGAAGGCGATCACCGCCCCCACCATGAAATTGAGCAGGGCGATGATGGGCACCGCATTCAGCCCGGTCTCCTCGATTTGCGCCACCACCGACGTAATGCGCCAGCGCCCCGGATGCAGCAGGGCGTGCGCCAGCGCAGCCAGCGTGAATCCCATGAAGCCCAGCAGCGCCAGTATTTCCCGCCAGAACGTTTCCAGGGCGAGCCCGGCATGCCCGAAGATTTCGACCATGGCACCGCGCCGCCGCTGACGGGTCGGCTTCCCGGCTGCACCCATCGCGGTGGCAACGGCCTGCAGCAGGGCGCTGCGCTCCGCCGTCAGCCCCGTGCCCGGACTGGAGAGTTTTGCGGCCAGCTCGGCGCCGAGCAACTCGTAAAGCCGTGCCGCACCGGCCGTATCGAGCGCGCCCAGACCGCTCAGGTCGATGCTGTGCTCCGCGCCGGTAAAATCGCCCGCGTTGGAGCGAAGCCGATTTATCCGGTCACCGAGCGCGGTGTAATTGTCGAGTGTCCAGTCGCCGCGCACCGTCAGCCGGGGAGGACTTTCAGAAGCGTCCCAGAGCAGGAGTTCCGAATCGGCACCAGTTGTCATGGGATCACGGGAAGTCGCAGTTATTTTGGCGTAAAAGCAGTGCTGTCGCAGGATCGGTCAGGAAGCCATGGCTGACGGGGCTGTGGCCGCCCGACCGGCTCAACGTAATCCATCGTTACATACGAACCCGAATCGGATCATGGTCATCTCCCGTAACGCAAGGGCATGCCGCTGAGGCTGCGCTACGGATCAGGCAGAAGCATGGAACCGGCAGAAAAGAGCCGCTCCTGGTCCATTTCGCAACTGGCTGAAAGTTTGATTGAAAGCTAGTCGTTTAAGCTGCTGCTGTCAAGTTGCCGCTGGGTATGGATGAGGCCAGGAAATCCTGGAGATTCATATTGTTTGGTGTATCGCTGCGCCGCCGACGAGTGTCGGATCGGTATCGTTTCGGCGGCAAGCCACACGAGTGCTGTATTGCAAGGGAAATTCCGTGTGGGGGAGTGAGCATGTGCAAGCAACCGAGGCTGCCCAATTCGGGGATGGAAAACTTCAATCGGGATCCGGCGGCGATTCCGGTTCTGGTGCCGGGTCCGCTACCGGTTTGCGTGGCCGGCTGTTGCGGGCAGTGCGCCCGGCTTT
>CAZYYR010000168.1:0-5529 GCA_964651465.1 uncultured Nitrosospira sp. | reverse complement strand
CTAGGGAAGCTGATGTGGTCGGCGGGAAGTTGCGACGACCAATCCGCATCTCCTTCGTGCTCCGCCGAGTTCGATCCGGCCCCTCCAGCAGCAAAGAATGAGCTCGGTGTGTGCTACCGCACGGAAAGTCCAAGTGGCCGTACGTAAGCTTTTCAACACAGCAATATCGCTGGATCAACAAGGAACAGCCATGAAATCGACATCAGTCAAACGATCGTTGGAACTTGCAGCGGTAGTGGCCAGTGTGGCGGTCTTCAGCATGGGGACGGCATACGCCCAGTACGGGGGAGCTGCATCAGGCCAAAGCGGCGCGTCCGACACCTCCACTGGAACGGCGCAGAAGCCCGGACAAGATCCCTATCCTTACGACATCCTTGAAGAACCGATGGATTCCGGGTACGTAGATCAGGAAAAAAGGGAAGGTCGCAGCAAAGACCCTGCGTCCCCCAGCGCAAATACTCACGTACCGAAGTATCCGGTCGACAAGGAAGGAAAGCCGATCAAGGATCCGGAACACCTGCAAGGTGGACCCATCGGGCCCAATTGAGCCACCATCAGAGTTGCCGCGGTGCTGGGCTCATGTAGGCGATGACTGCGGCAACACCCCTGATTTGGTTTTCATGCCCGCCTGTTCCACATACGGATGAACTGGGGCCGAATCCGGGGGTGGAAAATTCGTTGTTCAGGCCATATCTAAATGTCTAAATGAAATGGTCACTTTACTGTCCTGTGCTCTTGACAGGTCTCACTCCCCTTCTCCTCGGACTCTCATCCGTTTCCGAGCCGGGAATGGAAAAACGCGCAGTCAACGTTACCGTGAGCAGCAGTAGCGGGAAGGTGGAGGCCAATATCGTCCAGCAAGTCCGGAATACCGTTGGACGGGCCATTGCTTCTGAAACCATCGATATATTCGACATTTACTACCCCAGGAAGCACAAGGCCACATTGCCGCGGCTCGGTCTGATGGCGTGTGCCCAGGCGAGCCTGCATTCCACCCCAAAGGCATTTAAGGATTTTATCGACCAGTTGCGTTCGATCCATCCGCAACCCGAGACCTTTATCAGCGTCGAGCCGGTCGAGTACTGCGAAGAGTTAGACCCGGTGGAACCACTGGAATGCGGTGGAATACTGGCTACGGTGTGCCCTGCGGAGCAATATTGCCAAACCGGAGTCGGACAATGCAGGGCGGGCAGTGCGCCTGGAATATGCCGGGCCATCCCGGAGGTCTGCCACGACGAATCCGGCCCCGTTTGCGGCTGCGACGGCAGAACATATAACAGCGCATGCGAAGCCGCCCAGGCAGGCGTTTCTCTGAAACGCCGCGGCCGCTGCGAATTACCCGAAGAACTGGCATTCTGACGGGATGCCGAAACCCGAAACGATATCGATATCGTTATCGTTATATTAGCTATATACAGGGAGCTGGATTACACCCACTGCCGGTCACCGCTGACTTATCCGCCATGAATGCAAAACGGATCTGCAGGAATGAGCGGCTCAGGGCAATGCTGCAAGCACGCGACCATGGGGTTGCTCGAAGTCCAGCAGCGGTCCCGCAGGGACGATACCGTTGGGGTTGATGGTCGGATGACTGCGGTAATAATGCTCCTTGATGTGCCGCATGTTAACGGTAGCCGCCACGCCAGGCCACTGGTACAGTTCCCGGGTAAAATCCCAGAGATTGGGATAATCGACCAGACGCCGGAGATTGCACTTGAAGTGCCCGTGGTAGACCGGATCAAAACGAAGCAGCGTGGTAAACACACGCCAGTCCGCTTCGGTAATCCGGTCACCTACCAGATAGCGCTGACGTGCAAGGCGATCCTCCAGTTCATCCAGGCAATTGAACAGGACGGTTACCGCGTTCTCGTATACCCGCTGGCTGGTCGCAAAGCCTGCCTTGTAAACCCCGTTATTGACAGCATCATAAACGCGGGCGTTGATCTCGTCGATCTGCCGCAACAGCGGAGCAGGGGAATAATCTCCTTCCGCTGCTCCGAATCGGTCGAAGGATGAATTCAGCATTCGGATGATCTCTGCCGATTCGTTGCTGACGATCGTATCCCGCTGCAAATCCCACAATATTGGCACCGTCACCCGCCCACTGTAATCGGGAGCAGCCCGCAGATAGACTTCATACAGATACCGGGCCCCACCGACAGGATCCGACACGACCCCCGGAGACTCATCGAATGTCCAGCCATGATCGCCCATGTAGGGATTGACGATTGATACCCCTATCACGTCCTCCAGTCCCTTGAGCGCGCGGAGTATCAGCGTCCGATGCGCCCATGGACAAGCCAGCGATACGTAGAGGTGATAGCGCCCTGATTCTGCAGGGAATCCCTCCCCTCCACCCGGCCCAGGGCTCCCGTCAGCCGTGATCCAGTCACGGAACTGTGCGTTGGTGCGAATGAAATTTCCTCCGGTCGACCTGGTGTCATACCACTCGTCGACCCATTTACCGTTGACCAGCAAACCCATACTCGAATCCTTTCAGCATGACCCCGATACAGACAGTCTAACGCAAGCGGAAGCGGTTGACGAGGAAACCGGTTCAAGCGAGATGCCCGAGCAGACCCTGATGCTCTCCTCTACGCGGCCTCCCTTCACGGGAATTTCGGGGAACCGCCGCTACCCCTGAAGCATGAAAGTTTCATATTCCAGCCGGCTGAACTTGCGCGAGAGGATGAACAGGCCGAGAAAGGCCGACAACGTCACCGATGCAGCGAATCCATAGCCGAATGCCTCCGCGCCAAGCTGCAGGGTGGCCACGGTGAACAGCAGATTGGTGATGAAAAAGCATGCGGTCACGATCAGCACCTCCCGGCGGGCATCGAGATAGAAGAGCACATTGAGTATGGCCATCAGCAGGACCTGCACGCTGACCGCGACGACGTCGATGTAGAACAGATGGATGTACAGCGGGGAGATGCCGACTGCATGCAGCAGATCTCTGCCCCACAGCAGGCAGAGCGCAACGGTCAACCCCTGCACCTTGAATATCTCGTAGATTCCCTGGCGGGCGGCGTAGACCATCTGGTCGCGCCGGTATTCGATATGCATGAGCGTATCGCCTTCCCGCACGGCGCGGTAGAAACGCTCGTGCTGCTCCGCGAAATCCGCCTCGATGCTCACCAGGAATACGGCCATGCCCGGCAGAATGAACAGATATGCGAGGAAAATCGGCAGATCGTAAATGATCGACGCGCGCAGAGGCCCGATGACCGCTTCCGAGGTATACGGCACGAACCAGAAGATGAACTTGTCGACCCAGACCGCGAGGTAATAAAGCGTTCCGACGACGAACAGGCTGTAGAAGCTGCGGTTGCGGTCGAGAAAGTCGAATTTGAGCAGCGAACCGCCCGGGTAGTCGCGTACGATGTGATACAGGAAGGAAAACAGCAGATAGCCGTGCCCTGCCAGCACCCCTAGCAGAAGCCCGCTCAACTCCCATCGAGAAGCAAGCAGTCCTACGGCGATGCCGAGCGAGTAGCCTTTGGCCATGGTCCAGATGATACGACGGTAGGCTTTCATGCTCGACAGGAAGATCAGGGCGATCCACATGCCGCTGAGAACGACAAAATTGCACAGCAGCAGCATCTGCTGGAAGAATGGCACCGTGAAAGACCAGAAGATGAAAGGCGCCGTCCACGCAAACCCACCCGCCATCGTCACCACGAGAACCCCAAACAGGTTGGGCAGCACCGCGGCCTTGTCGCTGGCATAAGTCCGATCTGCAACAAAGCGCGTGAACATCAATTGCATGCCGCCCGTCCAGATCAAGGTGCCGGCCATCAGGTAGGTGATGCAAATCTGGAACGCATTGACCTCCCGTTGTGCAACGCCAAGGGCCACGGCGAGCACCCCGATCATCATGATGCTCAGGATGGAGAGTACCCACGGCCCCCCGCTCACCAATCCCGCGTAGCCGTAGGCGCGCAGTACCGACCAGTAGCTGTCGCGCTTGAGAATCTTGCGTATTTCGAATCCGATGCCAGCCATATCCGCTCTTCAGGAAGTCACCGGATCAGGCTGAACCGCACTCCCCAGCGTGCTGGCGTAGAGGCTGCGATAGGAGGAAAACATCAGCTTGTCGTCGTAGTACCGCTTTACTCGCGCGAGCCCTGCCCGTTGCGCCGCACGCCAGCGCGGCGGATCGTTGAGCAGTTCGAGCGCAGCCCTGGCCGTCCCTTCCGGGTCAGCGATATGAACCACGCTCCCTGCCGCACCGAGTGCACGATCCTCCTCCCCGCTGCCTTCAATCAGCTCGCGGCATGAACCTACATCCGTCGCGAGGCAAGGTACGCCGCCGGCAAATGCCTCCAGGATGACCAGAGGCAGTGCCTCGCTGATGGAGGTCAGCACCATCAGGCCCAGTTGAGGAAGAATCTCCAGCATGTTCTGGAATCCCAGGAACTTCAGATGATCCTTCAAGCCCAGGCTCAAGGCCAGCTCCTTGCATTCATGCACGTATGCCGGATCTTCATCTTCCGGCCCGACGATCCAGCCCTGCGCGTCAGGACGCTCATTGACGAGCATGCGCAACGTGCGGATGAATGTCCTGATGTCCTTGATGGGCACAACCCGTCCAACCAGCCCCAAAACAGGCGGAATAACTTCCGGGCGCAGTTCGAGCGCCGCCTGATAGCGTTGCAGATCGATGCCATTGGTAATGACCTGCGTCCTCTCCGCTGCCGCCCCGTCCGCAATCTGTCTCTGGCGGTTCCCTTCGTACAGGCTCACGATGGATGAGGCCTGAGCGTAAGCCATGCGGCCGATCTGTTCATAGAATCCGATCCAGAGCCCGCGAATGTATCCCATCTCGTCGTGGAGGGTATTGCCGACATCATCGTTGTGATCATGCAGCCAGGTAGCCTGAGCTAGATCGATTTTCCGCTCCTTTGTATAAATTCCATGCTCGGTCAGCAGGAACGGAATTTGCCGGCGCAGGCGAATCATCGCACCGAGCAGGCCGGCATAGCCGGTGGAAATGGAATGGATGGCGCGCACGGGCGGCAGTCCGGCCGCGATATCGGCGAGCACGAACAGGGGCGTGTGCATGGCGCGTATGGCCCAGAAATAGTCTACGAAAGAGGGTTCCGTGCAGCGCTCGCGATACTGCCGAGAGATATATTCCCACGATGCTTGGCTGTAGAGAAAATCCTCCTGGCTGATGCCGCCTGCCAGCCCTAGCCGATTGAACCCGGCAATCATTTTTTCCTCCGGGATATGCGTACCGTGACGCATATGCGCATGCAGATCATCCATTGTCGAAAAGGCCTGACGGTTGCCTTTACGGGCGGCCGGCTTCGAATGCTCGTTTCGATGCAGCAGGTAGTGCGTCTCGACGTGCGTCACATTGGCAGGAAAGCGATATTGTACGGATCCGTACATTTCCCGCTGTCCTCCAATGAAAATGACGGCAAATCTGAACTCCGGCAAACCGCTGATGATCTGGTGCACCCATGATGAAACTCCACCCCTGACATAGGGATAGGTTCCCTCCAGCAGCAGCGCGATGTCCGC
>CAZYYR010000167.1:0-5530 GCA_964651465.1 uncultured Nitrosospira sp. | reverse complement strand
TTGCCATGCCGCGGGGTTACGACCCAATCACCCAGCCTGACGTCCATCCACGTCAATTGCATGCCCGGTTCACCCGCATGCAGCAATCCATCACGGGGATCGACCCCGATCCCGTAGCGGGCGCCACGCAGGTGCCAATCCACCATCTCCCGGAGGAGCGGGTAAATCTCCTGCAGCGCAGCCATGTCCCGGCAGGCTGCAAGATAAGCGCGCCAGGCCTCGAAGTACCAAAGGGCGGCATCGGCAGTATTGTATTGCGGTTCGCTGCCACCATCCGGAAACATGTTGGGCAGCATGCCGCGATTGGCAAAACGAGCGAAAGTGGTCAGGATGTTGCGGGCGGAGGTGCAACGCCCCAGGCTCAGCGTCAGACCCGGCAGCGCGATCATCGTATCGCGGCCCCAGTCCCCAAACCAGGGATAGCCCGCAATGATCGATTCACCGGGATATCCGTACGGTCCCTGCCGTTCCTGCTCCGGCATGGGTGCAACCGGCCGCATGATGGGAAAGCTGTCCGCGGCTATCACCAGTTGCCGTATCCAGCACGGCGCATCGCGCAGTTCCGGCGTCGATGCCTCAGCCGCTGTCAGCAGGGCGGCATCATGCGCACGGCGGCGGTCCAGCAGCTTCGTGCAATGCAATACGGGACCCTCTTCCAGCGTCGCCACCATGCCGGTCCAGGTATCCTGTAACGGCAAATGCAGATGAGCCGCGCACAAATGCGAATCGCGGTCGGGAAGCCCTCGCTCGCGTTCCCGCGGCAAGTCGAAATCATCGATCCACTGGTCCCTTGCGTGGAGCTCGCCATCGTGCGTATGAAAATGCAGGATGGGACCGGTCTCCTGCGGCGGGGCATAGCGGAGGCGGATGTGGGATTTGTCGCCGTCGATGACGGGGCTGAATCCTGGCGGCTGCCCCTCCCCATGATGGCCGCGGTTGTTCACGAGCAGATCGACGCCGAGGTGCACTGGGCGTGCCGCATCATAATGCACCAGGCGCCAGGCGATACCGACAGCATGCAGCTCCCGTTCCATCCAGATGCATTGCTCCAGAATGAGATCGCCGATGGCAAAACGCCAGACCGGCATGCTGCCCTCCAGCCGGAACGATTCGAGATGTACCAATCCTCTCGGCTCGATCGCGCCGCTGCCCCAGAGGTTGGTGAACAGCGGCCAGCTGTGTCCATTGTCGTGCAGCGTGGCATCGGCTTTGGCGAATAGCAGGCGGCGTTCGGGGGGGAAATGTGCCGGGGCAATCAGCAGACCATGATACCGGCGGGTAAGGCACTGGGCGATCGTGCCACCGGCATATCCGCCGAGGCCGTTTGCCAGCCACCATTCGCGCCGAAGGGCTTGCTCCGGATCGCAGCAGATGGCACGGCCAAAACGGACAATATCCGGCACCTGCACTTCACTATCCTGATGATAGAGGGATGATTCGTTATATCCGCTTCATCAGCTCGTCCTTAAATTGGACGTCAGATGCGGTGCGATGACCTGCAGAAGGTGGCCGAAGATTTTCGGGTTGCCGGCGACCACGTTGCCGCTCCGTAGATAACTGTCATTGCCTTCCATGTCGCCGACGAGTCCGCCCGCTTCAGTGATCAGCAGGCAGCCGGCGGCCATGTCCCAGGCGGATAGCCCGAATTCCCAGAAGCCGTCATAGCGTCCCGCCGCCACATAGGCAAGATCCAGCGCGGCGGAGCCGGGACGGCGGATACCCGCCACCCGCGGCATGAGATCTTTGAACATGGCAAGATAAGCTTCGGCGTGAGTAAATTCGCGGAAGGGAAAACCGGTTCCGATCAGGCAGTCAGCAAGCTTGGTGCGCTTGCTGACACGCAGACGATGATCGTTCAGGTAGGCTCCCCGACCCCGGCTGGCGGTGAACAATTCATTGGCGAAAGGGTCGTATACGACCGCCTGGGTCAGAATATTCCTGTGCATCAGTCCGATGGAGACTGAATATTGCGGAAAGCCATGGAGAAAATTGGTGGTGCCGTCGAGCGGATCGATGATCCACTGATATTCGGATTTGTCCGGATCGCCTTGGGCGCCGCTTTCCTCTGCTAGAATGGAGTGGCTGGGGTAGGCATCCAGCAGCGTCTCGATGATGACGTTTTCCGCCGCCCCGTCCACCTCGCTGACGAAGTCGCTGTGCGCCTTGCGTGAAACATGCAGCAGGTCGAGGTTCTGGGCGGCACGATTGATTAAGCTGCCTGCGCGGCGTGCGGCCCTGACCGCTATGGTGAGCATCGGGTGCATTTTTCCTGAATCCAGAATGGGATGGACTGCGGATTTTAACCTAAATCCGGTGCAAGACGGCGCCGGACACGCAGTTTGCATGAAGCTGCCGCAAAGGATTTGCTTCGTATGGAAAAATCTTGCGGATGAGGCGTCTTCATGAAAGAACAGTACCGGCCCGTCCATCAATGGATATGAATGGCGCCTTTTCGTCCGATGCGCTCGATAATATCCGCATCGTACTGAGCCATCCGACTCATCCCGGCAATATCGGAGCTGCCGCGCGGGCGATGAAAACGATGGGGCTTGGCTCTCTTTGTCTGGTAAACCCCAGGTTCTTCCCCGACAAGGAGGCGGAACGGCGCGCAGCCGGCGCATGGGATATCCTCAATCGGGCAACGGTCTGCAAAAATCTGGACGAAGCCCTCCACGGAACCGTTCTGGCCGCGGCAATCACGGCCCGCCCACGCGATCTTTCGCCTGAAGTCTTTGATTCGCGCCAGGGAGCGGCAGAGTTGCTCCGTCATGGGAGGCAACATCCCGTGGCACTGGTTTTCGGCACGGAGATGTCCGGTCTCACCACGGTGGAAGTAAGCAGGTGCCAGATTGTCGTGCATATTCCTGCCAACCCGGATTATTCCTCCCTCAATCTTGCCAGTGCGGTCCAGGTCATGGCCTACGAGTTGCGCATGGCGCTGCCAGGCATCCCGTCGTTGCCGCCGGTGGATGCCGCGCTGGCCGGTTTCGAAGAAAGCGAACTGCTCTACGCACACCTCGAGCGAGTCGCGATCGGATGCGGTTTCCTGGATCCGGAAGAGCCGAAACGACTCATGCAGCGGATGCGGCGGCTGTTTGCACGCGCACGTCTGGAAAAGGAAGAAATCAGCATATTGCGCGGAATTCTGGGTGCCTGTGAAAAAATGATGTTGCCGCGAAAGCATATTTCTGCGGAGATCCACGATTCGCCGAGTTCGGCACCCAGGAGCAGCAACGAATAAAGGCTCATCAAGTCCTTCAAAGTTGATATTTGTCGGGTTCCAACGGGATTCCCTCAAATTACCTGAATAAAGCAGTTGACCGAGGTGAAACGGGTTTCATATACTTGACAAATGTTGTCGGGTATTCAGCGCCGTCCGGAAAATTGAACTGTCCAGTTGATCCAGTTGAATGAGCCTTCAGGGGGCGCAGGATGGGCCGCGCGGTCATGTCACGGGAGAACACCCAAAGATTTTCAAGCCCGCACGATACAGCGAGTAACTTCACCTATCGATCAGCCATGAATTCTGATTCTAAATTGGAGGCAAGAAATGCGATTGACGACAAAAGGCCGTTTTGCCGTAACTGCGATGATAGATCTTGCGTTGCATAGCACACAGGGACCAGTGACGCTGGCGGGCATCAGCGAAAGGCAGAAAATTTCACTGTCCTATCTGGAGCAACTGTTCGGTAAATTGCGCCGCAGCAAGCTGGTCGGCAGCGTGCGCGGCCCGGGCGGTGGCTATCGGCTGATGAAACCCATGAACGAGGTGTCGGTGGTGGATATCATCCTTGCCGTGGATGAACCGATCGATGCGACTCAGTGCGGGGGCAAGGAGAATTGCCATAACGACCAGCGTTGCATGACCCATGACTTGTGGGCCAATCTCAATGCCCGGATCAGGGACTACCTGTCGCTGGTTACATTGGAGCAACTGGTGGCAAGTCCGAAAATCAAGGATATCGCAGTACTGCAGGACATGAGGACGCGCGCGCCGTCACGGCAGACGGCCCCGGCCTGAATCGCCGCCGCCAAAGCAGGCTGGACCGGGAGCATGCGAATCCGGAGTTTCCTGTTACGGTCCCCAAAGCAAAAAAGGATTCGCCAGGAGGAGAAATGACTTACTCATATTTTGACCACAACGCCACCACCGCGGTCGCGGATGCGGTGCTGGATGCGATGATGCCATATTTTCGGAAAGAGTATGGCAATCCGTCCAGCAGGCATGGGCCAGGGATCGCAGTGCGCCGGGCGGTCGACCGGGCCCGCGGGCAAGTGGCGGAATCAGTCGGCGTGCAACCTGCGCAGGTCGTTTTTGCCAGCGGCGGATCGGAAGCCAATAACCTGTTCATCCAGGGTGCCGCAGGTTATCTGAAACCTGCGTGCATCGCCGTGAGCGCCATCGAACATCCCTGTGTGATGCGCACGGCTCAGGAATTGACCCGCAATGGGCAGGGATGGAGTTTGCGTCGCCTCGCGGTCGATAGCCTGGGACGCGTCGATCCGGATGATGTCGATCGTGCAATGGTGGAGCAGCGTCCGGGCCTCGTGTCGGTCATGCTGGCAAACAACGAAACGGGTGTCATTCAGGACGTGTCCGCAATTGCCGGTAAGGCACGGGAACAGCGCGCGTGGATCCATACCGATGCAGTGCAGGCATTCGGCAAGATTCCGGTCGACTTTGCCTCTCTCAACGTCCATGCCATGACCTTGTCCGCTCACAAGGTGTACGGTCCCAAGGGTGCGGCCGCGCTGATCGTCGACAAACGCCTGCTGCTCAAGCCGCTGATATATGGAGGGGGGCATGAGAACGGCTTGCGTTCGGGGACTGGAGCATGGATTGACCGAAATGGGTGCGGTGATTTTCGGACGGGGTGCCGCACGCTTGCCCAATACCTGTTATTTCGCCCTGCCCGGGATCGAGGGCGATACGCTCGTGGTTCGTTTGGACAAGGCGGGGTTTGCGGTAGCAAGCGGTGCCGCCTGCTCCAGCGTGAACCCTGGCCGCAGCCATGTGCTGGAGGCAATGGGAGTCGACCCGGCATTGACGCGCTGCGCGGTCAGGGTGAGTCTCGGTATCGGTAATTCGCCCGCAGAGGTGGATGATTTTCTCAGGGCGCTGGATGCTGTATCGCAGGACCTGAAAAGCATGAGCATGGTCTCGATCTGAGAGACCTGGCGCTGCATTGCCGTCAATCCGGTCGCATGGGCAATTCAGCGTGCATGCGGATTCCCCTCCGGGCAGATGTTCGAAACCTGGCAGGATTGCCAGGCGGTTCAGTCAGGCCGATCCCTGCAGGCGATTTGCCGGTGCCGGATCGAACGCGCCCACGTTCGGCTGTGGAACCGTTGATCTCCCCGTGCCGGTAGTCGGACAGGCGCGTTCATCGCTTCACAACCCGCCTGATGACCTGAATAACCCCCGGGCGCCACCGCCCCGAATCGCGACCTTCTCCAGCTTGCTGCGCAAGCTTCCCCGGGGCGGGTTGCCGCTCGTCGACTTTGTCATGTGCCTGTCATCTCCGATCGT
>CAZYYR010000166.1:2137-5592 GCA_964651465.1 uncultured Nitrosospira sp. | reverse complement strand
AAGTGGAGCTGAGCGAAGATGAAGTGGAGCGGATCTGCTACCAGCTGCCCCATGTACGCATGCATGAATGCCCCGATGTGGGCCACCATCAGCCGTGCGGGGGCGATGGCGAGGACAGCTGGGAGCTGCTGGAGCCCTCGCCCATCTTTACAGTGCATGGCGCCCTGCTGCATACCGGGCATGTGCTGCTTTTCTCTGGCGCGGCGGAGAGGAACTATCCGTTGGAAGCCCGCATCTGGGACCCGGCAAGCAAGCAGATCATGCCGGGCGTCATCACGCTGCCGGAAGATTTTTTCTGCGCCGGGCACACCTTCCTGCCGGATGGCCGCCTGCTGGTGATGGGCGGCGATACCAACGGCGCGGGACACACTAACAACCGCTGCTTCATCTTCACACCCGATACAGCTAATCCGGATGCAGGCGCGTTCGCCGCCGCCGCCAGCATGACCCATGCGCGCTGGTATCCGACCGCGGTCAGCCTGAGCGACGGTCGCGTGCTCGCCTTTTCAGGAGGCCATCCGATTGCCGCGCAGGTCGAGGTATTCGATGGCGCAACCTGGACAACGGTGGCAGGGGCGGACCGCACTTTCCAGGAACTGTACCCGGGCCTGCATCTGCTGCCATCGGGAGAGATTTTCTATACCCGTGCGGGCTGGGCGGGTGCGACAGGCACGCAGACAGCCTATCTGACCCTGACGGGTGCCGCCAGCGGCAGCTGGACCGACTACGGGCAGGAGCAGTTCTACGACCGGCAGGAAGGCATGAGCCTGCTCACGATCGACACCACCATCTCGCCGGAGCGGACCCGGCTGTACATCTTCGGCGGCGGCGTGTCCGGCCCGGCGACCGCACGCAACAATGCCACCGCCGAGGTGATCGAATTCAGCGGCGGCGTGGGCGGTTCGTCCTGGGTACGCATTGCGGATATGGCTGTCGGGCGGACGAACGTCAACGCCGTGGTGCTGCCCACCGGCCGCATCCTCATCATCGGCGGCCACAGCAACGGTCAGAAATGGTCACCCGTGCCTGTGCTGCCGGTCGAAACCTACAACCCGGATGCGGATGAATGGACGTCCGGCGCGCCTCTGAATTTCCCGCGCCAGTATCATTCGGTTTGCATCCTCCTGCCGGACGGCAGGGTACTGGCGGCCGGAGGTGTCGCGCCCGGCACGGCCGACATGGACCAGCACTCGCTGGAATTGTATTCGCCCGGATATCTCAGTCTGGGCGCGCGGCCGGTCATCTCGACGGCGCCGCCCAGCGTGAGCTACGGCACCGTATTCTCGGTCGAAACGCCGCAGGCAGCCGGCATCGGCAGCGTAGTGCTGATCGCGCCCATTTCCGTCACCCACCATACGGATGCCGGACAGCGCTACATCAGGCTGCCGATCAACTCGCGCACGGCAACCACGCTGGAAACCACCGCCCCTGCCAACGGCAATATTGCGCCGCCGGGGTTCTACATGCTCTTTATCGTAAACAACCAGGGCGTGCCTTCGGAGGCACGGTTCGTCATGATTTCCTGAAGCGACTGAACAGCATGGCGCAGCGGCTGAAGGAGGGAGGGTTACAAAGTGCGCGCGCCTGCCCTGTCGAGCATTCGCTTCGTGACAAAGAAGCAAGCGTCATGGTCATTACGCCATGGCGCTTGCTCCAGCTTGCTACGATTATCCCGTAAGGTTTACGCAGAAGCCTCCGCGAACCGGGTCATGCTTTGGAAGCCGGTGTGCCCGAAAGACCCTCCAGTCCGGCGGCGGCCGATTGCTGCCATCAGCCCCAGCCCTGCACAGGACGTATTGCTCCGGCTCGGGCACGCCAGCGTTACGTTGTGCTCGTTGTAGATCACATCGAAGTGCTCAATGCGATCAAGCCAGAAGCCTGGGTTAATTGATGAGTATGAGGTAGAATGAGCGCCGGATTTTTTGGCCGAATTCATTGAGTTTTTATAGCCTGATACCAGAGAGACAAATGAAAAGAACAGCACTGATCATTTCCGCATTGTTTGTGATAGCCGGTTGTGCCAGTCCCAGCCGCACGGTCCAGGAGGGGGTCAAGGACCCCGGGCCTCGGGTGGCGGTCAACCCTCTTCCGCAGGAGGAGCGCATGACAATAGGCATT
The DNA here is from genome assembly GCA_964651465.1 of uncultured Nitrosospira sp. Classification (GTDB taxonomy): domain Bacteria; phylum Pseudomonadota; class Gammaproteobacteria; order Burkholderiales; family Nitrosomonadaceae; genus Nitrosospira. The sequence goes on along the minus strand of CAZYYR010000166.1, from coordinate 3,474 downwards.
GCGCGTTTCACCAACGAGTCGATCTATGGCAGCGGATTATTTACCGACGCTTCCGGCGACCGTATCGGCAAGCAGGCGTCCGACCTGCTGGCGCGGCACCTGATGGCCACACAGCGATTCAACGTAGTCGAGCGGCAGGATATCGGCAAGCTGGCGGCGGAAGCCGAGCTCATGGGTTTGAGCAAAGAACAGTTCAAGCAGAATCTGGCCGGGGTCGATGCCCTGATTCTCGGCTCGGTCGCCGAACTGGGGCGAGACACCACGGGCAACACATGGTTGCTGGGCAAGCAAAAGACCCAACGCGCGCGAGCCCGCGTGGTACTGAGGCTGGTAGACCCGAAAACGGGTCAGCTGTTTTATACCCAGGAAGGATCGGGTGAAGCGGATCTGTCATCCAGCAGCACTCTCGGTTTTGGCGGGGCAACAGGTTTCGATTCAACGCTGGAAGGAAAGGCGATCGATGCCGCCATCGTCAATATGATCAATAAGGTGGCGCAAACGCTGGATGCCCGCCGCAATCCGAAAAAACCATGAACGCATTATGAAAAAACACCGGAATCATTCCATGGTGGCGTCTCGGAAACTCATGAAGCGTTTCAGTTTGCTCATTCTGGCCGGCTTGACCGGATGTGCTGCGCCATCTATTTATCACTGGGGAAAATTCGAAGACGGACTTCATCAGCGATACGTGGGGGAAAATCACGCAGAAGCGGATACCTATCTGCTCGAAACCATTCGTGCCTCCGAGCAGCAAAACCTTAGGGTTCCGCCCGGTGCCTATGCGGATTACGGTTTTCTGCTGTTCAAGCGCGGGGACCGGGACGGCGCAGTAGCTTACTTTGAAAAAGAAAAACAGTTTTTCCCTGAATCCAGCGCTTTCATGACCAAGCTGATTGAACGGATCAGGCAGAAGGAAAAAGAAGAAGCCGCGGCAATCCAGGAATCTCCGACACAGGCGAGTACGACCATGGGAACTGAACCATGAAAGGTATTTCGATAGCGGCAGCAGCTTTCATTTTTACTCTGCTTTCCGGTTGCGCCATGCAGCCGAAGACCGATTTATCGGCCTTTCACACTCACAAGCCCCGTTCCATAGTAGTTGTGCCCGTGCTTAATGAATCTCCGGAAATAAGTGCCGCGCCGGTTTTCGTGTCTACCATAACAAGGCCGCTGGCCGAGCGTGGCTACTATGTTTTTCCGGTCTATCTGACCGATCTGATTCTGCGTGATTTCGGGCTGGCTGAGGCAGGGCATATCCATCAACTGGATACGCAACGACTGTATGAACTGTTCGGTGCTGATGCGGCGCTGTTCGTCATCATCAAGGACTGGAGCAG
>CAZYYR010000166.1:0-2037 GCA_964651465.1 uncultured Nitrosospira sp. | reverse complement strand
ATGAACTGTTCGGTGCTGATGCGGCGCTGTTCGTCATCATCAAGGACTGGAGCAGTAAATACATTCTCATCAGTTCGACGGTCGCTGTCGAGATGGACTATATGCTGAAAGATACCAGAACCGGCACTGTCCTTTGGCAATCCAAGGAACGTGTCATGCAGGATTCAGGGGCAGCAGGTGGACTCATCGGGATGGCGATAACCGCGGCGATGAACGCCATGTTTACTGATTATCTTCCGCTGGCGAGACGGGCAAACGATCAGGCGTTTGTTCCCCCGCGGGGTCTGCCCGCAGGCCCCTATCATGCTGAGTATGGCAAGGATCAGGAGAAGTTCTGAGCCACAAGCGGCCCTGATGAGAGCGTGGAAATTCTCTCGATGGAATTAACGTTGAAGCACTTTTCTGCCCCTGCCCGCTCCTGCTACCCAGGCGGTTTTCGACTGGGTCGTCGCTACCGGGCACAGGTTTCGTCGCTCTGGCGACTTGAATCCGCCAACAGCCTGCAACGGGGCACCCGACGGGGCGTATCAACGAGGCGTTTCGAGAATTCGCCCTGACAGACTGGTGCCGTTGAATATCAGTATCGGTTCGGATAGGGATACCTTCGCCTGGTCAGCCATGCTGCGCTTGACCGAGCGGTGCGGGCTCACCCTCTATGACGCCACCTATCTGGAACTGGCCCAGCAGCTCGAACTTCCTTTAGCAACGCTGATAAGAATTGCAGGCCCTGGTCAACAGCTCCGGTTATGGTTGAGGCTGCTCAGCAAGTCTTCTGCCATTGTTCTTTCATGACGGCGATAAAATATTCTGCCGCCGGACTTAAGTATCGATCTTTCGGGGTAGCCAGGACTATCTCCCTGGCAGGCGGCTCGCCTTTACTATCCAGGTTGATATAACGTATGCAAGAGTCGGAATCTTTATCGATCGCGATCGAGGGCAAAATAGAAACGCCGTAGTCCAATTCAATCAGCAGTTTAATCGTGCTTAACTGTGAAACCTGGAATACCACTTTCGGCAGGAACTGCTCATTGAAGCAATATTGTTCGATCTGCCGGGTTAAACAATGAATATTTTCCAGCAGGATAAAGGATATATCCCCCAAGGCATCAAGAGAAACCAGTTTCATTCCGGCCAGAGGGCTATTCCGGTTAACGGCAAGATAGAATCTATCCGAGAATAATGGTTCGACGTTCAGGCAGGTTTCGTCAAATGGCAGCGCTTCGACAAGAATATCGATTTCACCGCATAGAGCAGCGGCGATTAAAGCTTCGGAGATTTCTTCGCGCACCGTAACAATGGCTTCAGGAAATTTTTTTGATAGCGCCATCAATGTTCCCGGCAATATGAAAGGCGCCAGTGTCGGTAAGATGCCTATATTGACGGAACCGCCACTGCTGCTGTCAAAATCCTGGACTCGGCGTTTTGCATCCGCCACATTCTTTAAAATGTTGCATGCCTGCTCATAAAATACATGGCCAGGAACCGTAAGAACCAATTTACCTTTCGTTCTGCTGAATAATTTCCTTCCAATACTTTCTTCCAGTTTTGCTAATTGTTGACTGATTGAAGGCTGAGAAATAAAGCATTGCTCCGCAGCTTTGGTTATGCTGCCAGTATCCACTACGGCGACGAAATATTTGAGTTGGTGTAACTGCATGAGCATACTGCTTCCATTTTATGGAAGTTAAATAAACGAGGTAATCCATCGGCATAGCCGGTGGATTACCTCGTTTATTTAGTGAGCAGCCGATTCTGCGCTCTTGCCTTGCACCGCAACCGGATGAATATTACCGGTCAGGCTTGCTTAAGGAAGCACTGAATAAATCCTCGCTGGCGCGACGGCGGCTTTGCGGGATGGGATGCGCGAAAGGCGACGACGCGAATGGTACGACCGCGCAGGATGGAGCAGTATCTTCCGGAGGAAGATGCGACCCCGCAGCGGGATGCAGACGTCCCGACAGCATTCTGGCGCGGTCTTGACACCCCTCCGCTGCCCGATCCCCGCTTCGCGGGGCCCCTCGGGCGACGCTCCGGGGC
>CAZYYR010000165.1:0-5608 GCA_964651465.1 uncultured Nitrosospira sp. | reverse complement strand
AGCCCCTCTCCCCCCGTGCCACCTCCGGTGCGGGGCTGCGACAGTTCACCTTTGACGTATGCCTGCACATCTTTCGCGAGTATGCGCTGCTTGGGCCCGCTGCCTTTCACCAGTCCAAGATTCACCCCCAGTTCGCGTGCGAATCTTCGCACGGACGGACTGGCGTGAGCCTTTGCAAAGGCATCCTCGTCTATGCGGGAAGGCGTCACTTCAGGGACGGCAACCGGCGACGGAGCAGGTTGAGCCTGGGGTGCGGGTTGCGACGCCGGGGCTGGTTCTGGAGTTTGGCCTGGTTCCGAGGTTTGGGTTGACTGTGGAGTCGGAGCGGGGGCTGAGTTCTGATCTGGCTGGGGCGCGGTCGTTTCCTCGCCTTCCAAAACCTCCATCACCAATACAGGGGTGCCTTCCGATATCTTATCCCCCGTCTTCACAGACATCTCTTTGACCACGCCAGCAAAAGGAGATGGCACTTCTATTGTCGCCTTGTCGGATTCGAGCACGATTATCGGATCCTCCGCTGCGATCGAGTCGCCGGGTTTCACCAGCACCTCGATGACTGGGACATCCTTGAAGTCGCCGATATCGGGTATGGATACCTGTCTAGTCTCTGCCACGTCTGTTCCTTTGCTGGAGTTACCTGGCTTGAACCTGGCTATCGCCTGCCAGATCTGCCAGCTTTCCAGGTGTCCTGTCAACAGGCCCTGGCTTCTTCACCCGGTCAGGGTGAACGAATCATCGGAATAACCGCTGTTCCTTCCGTTTCTTGAGCGCTACACCGTTACAGGATTGGGCTTGTCCGGATCGATACCGAATTTCTTGATGGCCTGAACCACTTTTTCGGCCGGAATCCTGCCTTCTTCTGCCAGCGCTCCGAGACTCGCCACGACAATATAATGACGATCCACTTCGAAGAACTGGCGCAGCCGCTCGCGCGTATCCGACCGTCCGAATCCGTCCGTACCCAGTACCTTGTATCGGCCCGGCACGAACTCTCGTATCTGGTCGGCATAGATTTTCATGTAGTCGGTCGCCGCAACCACAGGCCCTTCCCGATCTTTCATGCATTCCTCTACATAGGACAATTTCTGCGGTTCGGCTGGATGAAGCAGATTCCAGCGACCGGCAGCCAGGGCCTCGCGTCTCAATTCATTGAAGCTTGTCACGCTCCAGATATCGGCGGCTACGCCATATTCCCCTTCCAGTATTTCCGCCGCAGCGATGACTTCGCGCAGAATCGTGCCGGAACCCAGCAGTTGCACCCTCAGTTTCCGATTCTTCCTGGCCGCAGAACCGCCTTCCCGGAACAGATACATGCCTTTCAGTATCCCCTGTTCGGAACCTGCCGGCATTTCCGGGTGTGAATAGTTTTCGTTCATTACGGTAATGTAGTAATAAACGTCTTCCTGCACTTCGTACATGCGGCGCAGCCCATCCCGGATGATGACGGCAAGCTCATACGCAAACGTGGGATCGTAGGAAATACAATTGGGGATGGTTGCTGCAGCCAGATGACTGTGACCATCCTCATGCTGCAAACCCTCGCCGTTGAGCGTGGTGCGCCCTGCCGTGCCGCCGAGAAGAAATCCGCGGCAGCGCATATCGCCTGCCGCCCACGCGAGATCGCCGACGCGCTGAAAACCGAACATAGAATAAAAAATGTAGAACGGTATCATCTGTACGCCGTGTGTACTGTAAGCGGTGGATGCCGCCATCCATGAACACATGGCCCCAGCCTCGTTGATCCCTTCCTGCAGAATCTGACCGTTCTTGTCCTCCTTGTAATACATCAGCTGGTCGGCATCCTCCGGCGTATAGAGCTGCCCCGTCGAGGACCAGATGCCGAGCTGCCTGAACATGCCCTCCATGCCGAAGGTACGGGACTCATCCGCCACGATCGGTACGACGCGCTTGCCGATATTCTTGTCCTTCACCAGGACATTGAGCATGCGGACGAATGCCATGGTGGTGGAAGATTCCCGCCCTTCACCACTGGCCTTGAGCAATGCATCGAAGGCGGACAGTGGCGGTATCTGCAATGCCTCGGCCTTGCGCTGGCGGCGATGGACGAAACCGCCCAGAGCCTGCCGCTGCTGGTGCATGTAGGCATGCTCGGGCGAGCCCTCGGAAAACGTCAGATACGGCACCGTATCGATCTCGTCATCCGGGATGGGCAATCCGAAGCGGTCCCGGAAGGCCTTCAGCGAAGTCGTGCCCATCTTTTTCTGCTGATGCGTGATATTCTGCGCCTCGCCGGCCTCGCCCATGCCGTAGCCCTTGATGGTCTTGGCAAGAATGACGGTCGGCTGGCCCGTATGCCTTACCGCGGCAGCATACGCCGCATAAACCTTATGCGGATCGTGCCCGCCCCGATTCAACCGCCAGATATCGTCATCCGACATGTTGGCGACCATTTCCAGCAGTTCCGGGTATTTTCCGAAGAAGTGTTCGCGGACGTAACCGCCGTCACGCGATTTGAATGTCTGATATTCGCCATCCACGCACTCCATCATCCGCTGCTGCAGCAGGCCCTTGGTATCCTTGGCAAAAAGAGGATCCCAATAGGAACCCCAGATCACCTTGATGACGTTCCAGCCCGCGCCGCGAAACGCGGCTTCCAGTTCCTGGATGATCTTGCCATTCCCCCGGACCGGGCCGTCGAGACGCTGCAGATTGCAGTTGATGACGAAAATGAGATTGTCCAGATTCTCGCGCGAAGCAAGCGAGATCGCACCCAGCGATTCGGGCTCATCCATTTCCCCGTCGCCCATGAACGCCCAGACCTTCCGTCCCTGGGTCTTGACCAGCCCGCGGCTGCCCAGGTATTTCATGAAGCGCGCCTGGTAGATGGACATCAGCGGCCCCAATCCCATGGATACCGTCGGGAATTGCCAGAAATCCGGCATCAGCCAGGGATGAGGATAGGATGAAATCCCCTTTCCTCCGACCTCGCGGCGGAAATTGTTGAGCTGCTCCTCCGACAGCTCGCCCAGCATAAATGCATAGGCATACAGGCCCGGGGAGGAATGCCCCTGGGCATAGATCAGGTCGCCGCCATGATTTTCGGATCTGGCATGCCAGAAATGGTTGTAGCCGACGTCGTAGAGCGTGGCAGCGGATGCAAAGCTGGCGATATGGCCGCCGACGTTGGAATCCCTGTTGGCGCGCAACACCATCGCCATGGAATTCCAGCGTACATAGGAACGGATCCGGTGCTCCAGCGCATGGTTGCCGGGCGAGCGGTCCTCCTTGCCGGGGGGAATGGTGTTGATGTACGCGGTGGTCGCGCTGTACGGAAGATACGCACCCGAGCGCCTGGCCTTTTCCACCAGCCTTTCCAGCAGATAGTGCGCCCGCTCCGTTCCTTCGTTGGTCAGCACGGATTCCAGCGAATCCAGCCATTCCTGCGTTTCGGTGGGATCTATGTCGGGCATGGGCTCCATGGTTTACCTCGAAATTGGAATTACCGATAGCCTGTCATTCATGCAAAGTCCGCTCCTGAGCGCGCTCCGCGGCCTGGATGGTGTTGCACAGCAGCATGGCGATGGTCATGGGCCCCACGCCGCCTGGAACCGGAGTGATAAGACCTGCTTTCTGCCTGACGGATTCGAAGTCCACATCACCCGCCAGCCTGCCGTCCGGAAGGCGGTTGATGCCGACATCCACCACGGCCGCCCCGGGCTTCACCATATCCGCGGTAATCATATGCGGCTTGCCGACCGCAACCACCAGGATGTCGGCGCGGCCCGTATGCTGGGGCAGGTCGCGTGTTTTCGACGTGCAGATAGTGACGGTGGCACCCTCACGCAGCAGCATCAGCGCCATCGGCTTGCCCACAATGTTACTGCGCCCCACTACGACAGCATGCCGGCCCTCGATCGCCACGCCGTACTTCTGCATCATCTGCATGATGCCATTGGGCGTGCAGGGAGAAAAACCGACATCCCCTGTAACGAGCGCACCCACATTATGGAGATGGAAGCCGTCCACGTCTTTCTCCACCGCGATGGAGGCGATCACCTTACTGCTTTCGAAGTGCCGCGGCAACGGCAATTGCACCAGGATGCCATGAATTCGGGGATCAGCGTTCAGTTCCCGGATGCGTTCAATGACTTCCTCCTGGCTGGCATTTTCCGGAAACTCATGAATCTCAGAGTGGATTCCCGTGTCATTGCAGGCTTTGGCCTTGTTCCGCACATATACCCGGGAAGCAGGGTTGTCGCCGACAATGACCACCGCCAATCCGGGCTGAGTGCCTTTATGCGTCAAATGATCGGCACGAACTTTCCACTCTGCCCGAATCTCGCGGGCAAGCGTACTGCCGTCCATGATTCTGGCACTCATGATCTGGATGGCTCAGCAATATGCGTATATGGGCACATGGGAAATGGCCATTATACGTGCTCCACCCGCTACTTTCATCTATCCGCCCCACGGACATGCTTCTGAAAAGCTCACGTGTCGTCGAATGTTATCCGGAGCCGGGGACATCGCAACAGTATGCGCAATCGCAGGGGTGGGACAGGGGGAGGCCGGAGCGAAGCAGGTCAATGAATCGGTTCAGGACGGGCGTGAAACAGGAGAGCCCGATTTCCTGGTCTTGGCCCGATAAATCACCAGTCCGACAAGAAATGTCGGAATGACAACCAGAGCGGCGGCGATGAGGCCCGCCGCCAGGATATCGATTCCTTCGGTCTTGGGGAGAAAGATCGTGACAAACCAGATGGTCACGAATGCCGCGACTGCGCCTCCGATAACCATGATCTTCTTGCCGCGCTCAAAAAGACGCCACAAGGAGCCTGAAACCCTTGGCTCATCCCGATACTCTTCAAAAAGCCGCTTCATGCTGCTGTCATCAGAAGCGGCCTCGTAGCCTGAGGATACGGCGAGTGCGTCGGTACCGTCTTCCACCCGGGACATGTTGCCAAGGAACGTAATCCGCTTTCGGGCTTCCTTCCTGGTCATGCCGTCGCTGACAAGCATGGACTCGAAGGCCGTAAAGGCGTGCTCGCGGGCATCGATTTCCAGGTTCAATTGCTCACTGCGACGCCACATCACGCCTACCAGGTAAAGCTGGATGGTCAACTGGCGAAATTGTGGGGCAAAATCGTAGCCGCCGTCCTTGATTTGAGGCAACTGGGAGGCAAGTACTATGCGCGCATGCTCTACGCAAATCTCGACCTCGACCGTTGCAGAATCGTTGTTCGCTTCCTTCATAATCTCATTTTCCGGGGCTGCGCCCGATGTTGATCCGAATATGTGGAAAATATTATATACCGACGAGCGTGCCGGAATAAGCCCCATCGCTCATTGAGCTCCGCTTGCCTGTTGCGCTTGCCGGCTCATCAGCTTATGCTTTTATAATCATGGAATCAGGGCGTTCGCCTGCAGCCATTGATTGCTCCTTGCCAGGGCGCTCCGCTATGCCGCCAAAGTTTGTGTCGCCAGGTTCTTGGACGATCCGGGCTGTATCGAGTTCCTCGGCAAAGACTTGAAAGGACCGGTTCGCAACTATGAGCAACGGGTCGGTTTTCAACCTACGCCTCGCGGGCGTCCAAAAAAAGGAACAACCATGAAACATCATAAATACGTTATCGTCGGTGGGGGCATG
>CAZYYR010000164.1:0-5629 GCA_964651465.1 uncultured Nitrosospira sp. | reverse complement strand
GATCTGTAAAAAGTACGGTTTTTTTCTTCGACTTACTTCTACGGCAGAACAAGGAGAAAATTGATTCCGTGCAAGATAGTAGTAACAAAAATCAATGCGGAGGGTCAATACGGTTGACGCTGACTCCGGATCCGGTGGAGCGCCGTCATGTGGATTATTTGTCCCAGCATATGATTGCGTCATGATCCGTTTTTCTGTTGCCGGCCTTGATGCCTGCACGGGTTGGGAGTAAGGTAGATTCCCTTACAGCATGGGAGAGAGATCGTGGCGATAACGCTTAATCACACCATCGTGCCCGCGCATGACAGGATGGAATCCGCCGAATTCTATTCGAGGCTGTTCGGTTTCGAGCAGGCAGGGGAGTTTTCCCGCTTCATGGTCGTGAGGGTCAACGACACCTTGTCCCTGGATTTCGATACCCGGGACAAATTCGATACCCAGCACTACGCGTTCAAGGTGACGGAAGAGGAATTCGACAAGATATTCGAGCGCCTGGAAAAGGAAAATATTCCATACGGAAGCGGTCCTTTCGAGCCGGAAAACATGAGCATCAACCATCATTACGGGGGACGCGGCGTCTATTTCCGCGACCCTTCCGGACATCTGCTCGAAATGCTCACAGCAGATTACGAGATTTAGGCAGCCTGCTCTCTGCATGTTTTCCGGCGGAGCGGGAAGCTGTCCTGCGCGTTTTCCGGCCGGGCCGCGCGGCGCTCGATGAGCTGACGCACATCCTGTCGCTGGGTTCGATATACGACTTTCAGAATTGCGGCGAGGCGCTATAGGCGGTAAACTTCTGTTCAATATGAGGAAGCGCATCCGGAATATCAGCGGGAATGCGCCGAGATGCCCAACGTTGAGCGGATTCCTTTCCATCTACTGGGGATGCTCATCCGGATAAGAGGCCGCCATGAAAAGTAAAATCTGGATCGCTGGTTTGTTCGCCCTCGCCGTCCTTGCCGGCTGTACCCATACCCCGACGAAAAGGGTTGCGAAGACAAGCCATCGCGCGGATGTGGTTGCGGGACAAAGTGTCGACCTGAGCGACTCGAGGCTGGTGAAAGCAGGATTATACGAGCAGTACCGGGAATGGAAGGGTACGCCTCACAGGGACGGCGGTATGAGCAAGCGCGGCGTCGACTGTTCCGGGTTCATGTACGTAACGTTCAAGTCGAAGCTGGGCATTGTCCTGCCCCGGTCGACCGACGCGCAGATGGAACTGGGCTCCCACGTCACAAAAAATCAACTGAGAACGGGTGACCTGGTATTTTTCAAGACGGGATTTTCGCTCCGGCATGTCGGTGTTTATCTGGAGAAAGGAAAATTCCTCCATACCTCCAGCAAGTACGGGGTTTCCATTTCGGATCTCAATCACGGCTACTGGAAGTCGGCCTACTGGAAGGCCAAGCGTCTGGAGATGTGATCCAGACGTCCGTGCCAGCGTTTCCGGGCAAAGGCTGCCGGCCGGGTCAGCCGGTCTCATGCGACGCGCATCATTGTAAATATTTTCTTCCTTTTCTGTTTTCAACGTCGGCAATGCGGTAGCGATCCGTCCTATCGGTTCGCCCACTCTTCCCGCTTCCCAACCATTCCATTCAATTCGTAAATCATATGCCCATACCATCCATCGAACATCGTCTCGCCCTCGAGCTGGGCGCAAAACCTGCCCAGGTCGTGGCTGCCGTCGCCCTGCTGGATGAAGGCGCGACCGTGCCGTTCATCGCCCGCTATCGCAAGGAGGCCACGGGCGGGCTGGATGACAGCCAGTTGCGCCTTCTGGAAGAGCGGCTCGGCTATCTGCGCGAACTGGAGGAGCGGCGTGCCGTCATCATTGCATCCATCGAGGAGCAAGGGAAAATGACGCCGGCGCTGCTGGCTTCCATCCTGGGGGCGGAAGACAAGACCCGTCTGGAAGATCTTTACCTTCCTTTCCGGAAAAAGCGCCGCACCAAGGCCCAGATTGCGCTGGAGGCGGGACTCGAGCCTCTGGCGGACGCGCTTCTGGCCAATCCCATGCTGCACCCGGAGGAAGAGGCTGCCGGATACCTCAGACCAGCCTTTACCACGGATCAGGGTGAAAACCCCGGTGTGCCCGACGCGAAGGCGGCACTGGAAGGTGCCCGCCACATCCTGATGGAGCGATTTGCCGAAGACGCGGCATTGCTGCAATGGCTGCGCGAATATTTGCTGGTGCATGGCGTGGTGGAGTCGAAAGTTGCCGAAGGAAAGCAGGAAGCGGGTACGAAGTACGCGGACTATTTCGACTATGCCGAGAAAATCGGCACCATTCCCTCACACCGCGCCTTGGCAATGTTTCGCGGCCGCCGCGCTGATCTCCTGCGGGTTTCCCTGCGGCTGGATTCAGAAGCAGAGCCGCCGAAATCCGACGCACCTCACAATCCCTGCGAAGCGCGTATTGCCGCGCATTTCGGCATCCGCGACCAGCGCCGGCCGGCCGATGCGTGGCTGGGCGATACGGTGCGCTGGGCATGGCGTGTGAAAATTTTCGTTCACCTGGAAACCGAGTTGATGGGCACGCTGCGCAAGCAGGCGGAGGCCGAGGCCATCGATGTCTTTGCGCGCAACCTGAAAGCGCTGCTGCTGGCGGCACCCGCCGGGCCGCGCATTACCATGGGGCTGGATCCCGGACTGCGCACCGGCGTGAAAGTGGCGGTGGTGGACCAGACCGGCAAGGTATTGGACACCGCCACCATCTTTCCCCATGCGCCCCGGAACGACTGGAATGGATCGCTGCAGGTGCTCGAAAAGCTGGCGGAAAAGTACAGGGTTTCCCTGATCGCCATCGGCAATGGCACCGCGTCGCGCGAAACGGACAGGCTGGCGAAGGAACTCGCCAAAAGGTGTCCTGGTCTCGGGTTGACTTCCATCGTGGTTTCCGAAGCGGGCGCATCGGTCTATTCAGCTTCGGAATTCGCCTCGCGCGAATTGCCGGAGCTGGACGTATCCCTGCGCGGCGCGGTATCCATCGCCCGCCGCTTGCAGGATCCCCTGGCGGAGCTGGTCAAGGTCGATCCCAAATCCATCGGCGTGGGCCAGTACCAGCACGACGTGGCGCAGGCCCGGCTGGCGCGCTCGCTCGATGCCGTAGTGGAAGATTGCGTCAATGCTGTCGGCGTGGATGTCAATACCGCCTCGCTGCCACTGCTGGAGCGGGTATCCGGGCTCAACAGCACGGTGGCGCAGAGCATCGTCACCTACCGCAACGAGCAAGGTATGTTCGCCACGCGTGCCGCCTTGCGCGAGGTGCCTCGCCTGGGAGAAAAAACCTTCGAGCAGGCCGCGGGTTTCCTGCGCATCATGAACGGGGATAATCCACTGGATGCTTCAGCCGTGCATCCTGAATCCTATCCCCTGGTGGAAAAGATCCTGGCCGACCTCAAGCGGGATATCAAATCCGTCATCGGCAATAGCGGCCTCCTGAAGTCGCTCGATGCGATGAAGTACGCGGATGACAAATACGGCATTCCCACGATCAGCGACATCCTCGGGGAGCTCGACAAGCCGGGACGCGACCCACGACCGGAATTCGCCACTGCCGCCTTCGATGAAGGTGTAAATGATATCAGGGATTTGCATCCCGGCATGATGCTCGAAGGCGTCGTGACCAATGTGGCCGCGTTCGGCGCATTCGTCGATATCGGCGTGCACCAGGACGGGCTGGTGCATATTTCCGCACTGGCCGACAGCTACGTGAAAGATCCTCACGCAGTCGTCAGGGCGGGGCAGGTGGTCAAGGTCAAGGTGGTGGAAATCGATGAAAAGCGCAAGCGCATCGCGCTCACCATGCGATTGACTGACAGTCTCGCGCAATCGGCGCAACGGAGCAGCGGCCCCGAACGGCACAATGGCGGTAAAAAGCAATCGCCGAGGCCGGAACGGCAGAAACAGAAGCGGAAGGAGGAAACAAAACCGGATACCGCCATGGCGGCGGCTTTCGCGAAGCTGAGGAGTTGATGCGTTTCAGGACCTACTGCTGAAACCCCGCCACCCGCCGGTTTGCTCCATCTTCTTCATCGAACCCATCCATCGCACGGTAGAGTTTCGTGAGATTGTCCAGGCTGATCTGGAAGTTGCGGTCGGCCCCCTCGGCATGCCCGATGGCTGCCAGGGCGCGCTTGTAGAGCGCTTCGGCCTGGGCGTACTCTCCCCGGACGTGATGGATCGACGCGAGATTGTTGAGGCTGGTCGCCGTGTTGAGCTGGTAAGTGGCCGGGGCTTTTTCCAGGATGGCCAGTGCACGCTGATACAGCAGCTCGGCCTGGGCGTAGTCTCCCTGGACGCGATAGAGTTCCGCCAGGTTGCTCAGATCCTTGCCCACGTCGGGGTGAACGGGACCGAGCGCCTTTTCCCGGATACTCAGCGCACGCTGGTAGAGCGGTTCGGCCTGCGCATGCTGGTGCTGGTGATGATAGAGCTCGGCAAGGTTGCTCAAGTCCTGCGCCACGCCGGGATGTGCCGGTCCGAGCGATTTCTCACGGATGGCCAGCACGCGCCTGTAGAGAGGTTCGGCTTGCGCATACCGCTTTTCCAGGTGATAGATCAATCCCAGGTTGTGCAGCCCCGTGGCCATATTGGGATGGTCGCGGCCAAATGTCTTTTCCCGCATCGGCAGCGCACGCTCATAGAGCGGCCGGGCCTGTACGTATTGTCCCTGGCCGCAATACAGTTCCGCCAGGTTGTTCAGGGTCTGGGCTACATCGGGATGGTCCGGGCGGAGCGTATTCTCCCGGATAGCAAGCGCACGTTTGTAAAGCGGTTCGGCTTCTGTGAGGCGATTCTGCGCGCGGTACAGTTCCGCGCGGCCGTTGAGGCTGACTGCCACCAGGGAATGATGGGGACCGAAGTACTTTTCCCGGATGGCCAGCGCGCGCTTATAGAGCGGCTCCGCTTGCCCGTAATTGTTGCGGCCGCGGTAGAGTTCCGCGAGATTGTTTACGCTTGTCGCAGTGTCGGGATGATCGGGACCAACCGTTTTTTCCGCCACTGCAAGCGATTTCCGAAGGGCCGCCAGCGCCTGGTCATACTCGCCCTTCGCATACAGCGATATCGCGTCTTCGCTATATGTCCGCCACTTGGCCTCCTGGGCATGGGCTGGCTGCACCACAGCGGATACAACGGATACGAAAGCCAGCAGGAAGATGATCGGGCGGATTTTCATGGATGATCTTTCATGGGCAGCGCTATTCCGGGGCAGGGCGGATGAAAATGCGGGATGGTGCCTATGCGCCCATTGCCCATCATGTTATATACCGCCGCATCGGCCGAAGCGCCATTCTCTCATAAACCGGTGGGGCGGAATATCCATTTCCCGATCCCCGCCGGGCCTAAACGCGGCTCTGGCTGTCCAACAGGGAGCGGACCGCGGTCGCCATGTTCTCCAATCCCACGGAGACATATTCGGAGACATCGGAATTCAGGCATTCGATCCGGGCGGATTCCAGTTCCTGTTCGAATGCATCGGGAAACGCTTTGCGTTCATATGGAGAGGACGCCTTTACCAGACAGGCAAGCAAAGCCAGCAATGCAAGGTTTTCACCCTTGAGTTCGCATATTTTTACCGTGGCTTCCTGCAAATCTTTCATGGGAAATTCCTGTGTGGTTGAGGAAA
>CAZYYR010000163.1:0-5744 GCA_964651465.1 uncultured Nitrosospira sp. | reverse complement strand
AATCGACGCTGGGTGAAGATGCTCCGGGCTGGTTCGACGTGATCGGTGCGGGAGACATCGTGCCCGGGAAAAAACCCGAGCCAGATATTTACCATTGGGTGCTCAACCGGCTGGGGTTGCCGGCAGAACAATGCATCGCCGTGGAAGACTCCGAGAACGGGTTGAAGGCATCGCTTGCCGCTGGACTCGATACGGTCGTCACCGTCAACGGCTACACCCGGTTACAGAATTTCAGCGGAGCGAGCCTGGTGCTGTCCGACCTGGGAGAACCAGCCCAGCCATTTTCCATCCTTGCGGGCGACGCGCACGGGGGAGGATGGGTAGAAGCGGAACTGCTGCTAAAATTGAAAGCGCGAAAAAGCCTGGAAGTGGATCATTAGCCTTGCCAGCTTTCGCGGGGGCTGCGCGAAACTGTAATCTTGGAAGAATAGAATCAGGAGCAACGCTCCGACAAATTCATGCTGCATAGCCGCACGATCGAGTATTCAAGACGCACCCTCAATTTTTTCGAGGGAATGGGTCTCATCGTCATCGCGATGGCGACCATATACGCGGGTTATCAGGAAACCATGCTGATGGTTCACAACGAAAGGGTTACCCTGGCGGACCTGCTCCTGATGTTTCTCTACCTGGAGATTCTGACTATGGTCGGGCTATATTTCGAGTCGGGCAAACTGCCGGTGCGTTTTCCGCTTTATATTGCGATGGTGGCGATGGCACGCTATATCATCGTGGATATCAAGGAGATGGACAATTTCAGATTGCTGGGCGTCTCTGCCTCCATCGTACTGATGGCGGTAGCCGTGCTGGTCATTCGCTACGGGCATGTGCGCTATCCGTATCTCGAAGATCTGGAAGAGAGGGAAGATGCGGCTTCGCGAAAAACACTGGGCGATTGAGCGGGCGGCGATATGAGCAACCCTCTGGTTGGCGTCATCATGGGAAGCAGCAGCGACTGGGACGTCATGAAGCATGCGGCTCTTGTGTTGAAGGAGTTCGGTTTGCCCTATGAAGCCGAAGTGGTGTCGGCCCATCGCACGCCGGATCGCATGTTCGAATATGCCGAAACGGCGGCGGATCGCGGGTTGAAATGCATCATTGCGGGTGCTGGCGGCGCAGCTCACCTGCCCGGCATGGTCGCGGCCAAAACGACCTTGCCGGTGCTGGGCGTGCCGGTTACATCGCGGCAGCTTCAGGGCCTGGATTCTTTGCTTTCCATTGTCCAGATGCCCAGGGGCGTCCCCGTCGCCACCTTTGCCATTGGAGAGGCGGGGGCATCCAATGCCGGGCTTTTTGCCGTTGCGCTGCTGGCTGCGGAAGATGAGGCGTTGCGCCTGCGGCTCATGGAATTTCGGAAAACCCAGGCTGCGGCTGTTGCGGCCATGATGCTCCCTGAAGCATGAGCATCAAGCCAGGCGCGATGCTGGGCCTCCTCGGTGGCGGCCAGCTTGGCCGCATGTTCACCATGGCGGCCCAGAGCATGGGCTATCGGGTCCTGGTACTGGATCCCGCTGCGGAAGGACCGGCCAGCAGCGTGGCGGACGGTCATCTGCAAGCCGATTATCTCGATGAAAGCGCATTGCGCGAACTCGGATCTGCCTGTGTCGGGATCACAACGGAATTCGAGAACGTCCCGGCCGAAGCGCTGCAGCTCCTGGCCGACCATAGTGTGGTCAGCCCTGCCGCAGGCAGCGTCGCCATCGCGCAGAATCGCATTCTTGAGAAGAATTTCCTGGCAGCCCATGGATTCGGTGTCGCACCATACGCCGTTATACAGCATCCGCCCGGACCGGACGGATCGTCAGCCGGATCCGCTCCGGGAAGACTGCCTGAACTGTCATCAGCTTTGTTTCCGGGAATACTCAAAGTCAGCCGATTCGGTTATGACGGGAAGGGGCAGGTAAGAGTCAAGGATGCGGCTGAGCTCGGCGTGGCGCTGGAAAGCATGAGCGGGGAGGGCTATGTGCTGGAGAAGATGCTGGATCTGGCAAGTGAGATTTCGGTCATTGTCGCCCGTGGGTTCGATAGGGGAACGGCCACCTTTCCCGTCGCTGAGAACCGGCATCACAATGGCATCCTCGATGTAAGTATCGTTCCTGCAAGGATGCCGCCCGAGATTATCCGGGAGGCGGGCGAAATCGCGACTGGTATCGCCGAGGAACTCGATTATCGCGGGGTGCTGTGCGTGGAGTTTTTTGTGCTCGCGGATGGCCGGCTGCTGGTCAATGAAATCGCGCCCCGTCCCCATAACAGCGGACACTATTCCATCGACGCTTGCATGACGTCTCAGTTTGAACAGCAGGTGCGTGTTCTCTGTGGGATGCCGCTCGGCAGCACCGCCATGCACGGAGCGGCGGTCATGGTCAACCTGCTGGGCGATTTATGGCAGCAAAGCGAACCGGATTGGGAACGGGTACTGGCGCATCCTCAAGTCAAGCTGCATCTTTACGGCAAGCTCGATGCACGGCCGGGACGAAAAATGGGGCACTTCACGGTGCTCGAAGATACCGTCGAAGCAGCGTTGCGGCTTGCACTGGAGATCAAGCGAGTCCTGGCCCAGGTATCGGCGGCTCCTCAAACCGCGCAATCATGACCGAACAAACTGCACTGTACGAAACCACCATACAAAGCCTGCCTCTTCTGCATCGAGGCAAAGTGCGCGATATTTACGCGGTGGATGACGAAAAACTGCTGATCGTGCAGACGGACCGCCTTTCCGCATTCGATGTCGTCCTGCCAACGCCCGTGCCGGGGAAAGGCAAGCTGCTGACAGCGCTCTCCGCCTTCTGGTTCAGGAAGCTCGGCCACATCATTCCCACTCATCTGACCGATGTCTCTCCCGAGTCCGTGGTGACGGAGTCGGAACGCGAGCAGGTAGCGGACCGCGCGTTTGTCGTCAAGCGGCTCAAGCCATTGCCCGTGGAGGCGATCGTGCGGGGTTACATCACGGGTTCCGGATGGAAGGATTACAAAAATACCGGCATGATTTGCGGTATCGGGCTTCCTGCCGGGCTGCAGGAAGCTGCGCGCATACCGGGTGGGGCCATCTTTACGCCATCCACCAAGGCCGCCCACGGTGCGCATGACGAAAATATCCCGTTTGCCGAGGCAAAAAAACTGCTGGGCGGGGAGCTGGCCGTGCAGGTATGCGACGCGGCAATCGCCCTGTATGACGAAGCGGCTGCCTATGCGATAACGAAAGGCATCATCATTGCCGACACCAAGTTCGAGTTCGGCCAGGATGACCTGGGCAGACTTTTTCTCATAGATGAAGCCCTGACGCCCGACTCATCCCGCTTTTGGCCAGCTGATCAGTATATCCCGGGGAAGAATCCGCCCAGCTATGACAAGCAATTCGTGCGCGACTGGCTGGAAACCCAGGATTGGGACAAAAAGGCGCCTGCGCCCGCTTTGCCCCCTGATGTGCTTGCGAAAACCACGCAGAAGTACGAGGAAGCCTTGCGCCGATTGAGCGGATAGCCACGTGCATTTCAAAGACTGGCGGTATAAGAGATAAGGCACTATTGTCCTGAACTGGAAATATGGGGGATAAATAACTGGGTCATTCCCGCGAAAGCGGGAATCCAGCAGCTTGAAGAAACGCTGGATTCCGGCTCGCCGCTGGGTGCGGCGTCCGGAATGACGGGATTCCTGGTTCAATGAATTTACGATTCACAACACTATCATGCGTTATACGTATATGCGTGTAAGGAGGTCGTCGTGCATAAGCGAATGACTATCACTCTCGATAAGGCTGTATACGAGGGTCTTTGTCGAACAGTCGGAAAGCGCCGCATGAGCCAGTTCATCGAAGACCTGGTAAGGACCCATGTCATGGAGAGCTCTCTGGATGAAGGGTATCGGGCAATGGCTGACGATGAAGACCGGGAGGCCGAGGCAAAGGAGTGGGCTGATGCCTTTGCCGCCGATATGATCGATGGCATATAAATCTTCTTTCCGAAATCGGCGGAAGCAGGGCATTACCGCATCGTCATAAAAGCGTCAGCTTATTATCCCTGCCTGGTTTTCAAAAAAATTCCATCAGCATCCGTGTTGCCAGCAGATACAGCAGCACGACAAAGATCCTTCTCAACGTGTGGGTCTGCACGATGTGAGTCACCTTCGCGCCGAAGGGAGCGGTAAGCATCGTGGCGAGCACCGTCCAGCCCAGTGCCGGCAGATAGACATATCCCAGGCTGTGGTCTGGCAGCGTCTGGGCTTGCGCCAGGCCATTGGCGATATAGCCGATTGCGCCCGCCACGGCGATGGGAAATCCCACAGCCGCCGCCGTCCCGATCGCATGCTGCAGTTTTACATTGCACCAGGACAGAAATGGAACGGTCAGCACGCCTCCGCCGATCGCGACAAAGCTCGAAATCGCGCCGATGACGGCGCCCGCCCCAAGCATGCCGGCTCTGCCAGGCAGATCGCGACTGGGTTTGGGTGTGATCTTGAGCAGCATCTGCGTGGCCGCAAAATAGATGAACGCCACGAAAATGATGCTCAGGATGCGGCTGGGCAACGCATTCACCAGAGTGGCGCCTCCCAGCGTGCCAACGATGATTCCCGGGGTGATGTATCTCACGACCTGCCAATTGACCGCCCCGTGAGCATGGTGCGCGCGCAGGCTGGAAGCGGAAGTGAATACGATGGTGGCCATCGTGGTGCCCAGCGCGAGATGCAGGATTCGGTCGGCGGGAAACTCCTGCGCACCGAAGATGAATGCGAGCACCGGCACCATGATCAGCCCTCCACCGATACCCAGCAGTCCCGCAAAAAAGCCGACTACCGTGCCCAGCAGCAGATAAGCCAGCCACCACTCCACTTCAGGCCTTCGGCATTTACGGCATTACTATGCGCTGAGGAGGGCCGACTGCTGGCGGACCATTACAATATTTCCTCGATGAACTTCCACTCGGCGGGATCCACAGGGGTGATGGACAAGCGGCTTCCTTTTTGCAGGATGCGCATGGTATCCAGCTCGGGGTGGCTACGCAGCTCCTTGATGCTGACCAGGCGTGTCTTGCGAATCAGGCGTACATCCACATTGAACCAGCGCGGGTTCTCGGGCGTCGCCTTCGGGTCGAAGTATTTGCTAGTGGGGTCGAACTGGGTCGCATCCGGGTAAGCACGTTTGCTGACTTCGGCAATGCCCACGATCCCCGGTTGGGCGCAACTCGAATGGTAGAAGAATACCTTGTCTCCCACTTGCATCTGGTCACGCATGAAATTACGCGCCTGATAGTTGCGCACGCCATACCAGGCAACGGCCTGCCCGGGCATCGAAGCCAGATCGTCGATGCTGACATCCGAGGGTTCGGATTTCATTAGCCAATAACGCATTCTTGGTCCCTTGGTCAACGACGCAACGGGCTGAGCGCTTCATGCGCGAGCCGCGGACGCCCCAGTATGGATTTACAGTCGCTGAAAGTATACCAGTCTTCCCACCCACCAGGCTTATAGCAACCTGATCAGGACCATGGGAGAGGACTTGAAGATTGAGCATCAAATAGTTACTGGATCGACCTATTGAGTGATGGGCGAACCCCGCAGGGAACGGGTAATGTTGAGCCGAGTCAGGGCTGTCCCGCTCCCGGCAGATTGAGGAACTCGCGCCGCGTCTTCGGTCCGTAGGTCAGAAAATGCGGCTCAGGCTGTTCGAGGTAGGCCAGCCGTTCCCGGGCGATGTGGTCGCGCGTCGTGTACTTCTTCACTTCGTCCGCGCTGAGCGCATAGACCTGTGC